>DORQ01000276.1 GCA_003514205.1 Acidimicrobiaceae bacterium | reverse complement strand
TGTGAGTGGCCAGCCATCGAGTCCCGTATGCACTGGCATCGTCGCCAAGGCCACCGGCCAATGGACGAGGTACAGGGGGTAGCTCAGCTTTCCAATCTCCACCAGCGGTCGACTGCAGAAGAACCTGCCAATTGAACCTCCCCACACTGATGCGCCAACAATGATCATGAGATTCAACACAGCGATCAGAATGAGTCCGCCATTGAGGACCCACGGGTCATGTTCGCTCACCCATCCCCACAGAATCACGGTTCCTGCCAACCCGATCCAGCCGAGTGGGACGAACCATCGTGACTGTGGCCAACCCCATTTTTGAACAGCTACGGCCAGAAGGCACCCAGCAACCACCTCCGCTGCGCGAATATCGGTACCGAACAGTTCGCGGTTCGGAGTGCCGTGGACGACCAGCATGGCGAAAATCGACGCTGCCCCAGTCGCAGCGAGGGCAACGGTGAGCGTGGTTCGCCAGGAGCGCGCCAGCATTGCAACACCAACCACAATGGATAGCCCCAGGTAGAACTGCTCCTCGATTGCTAGTGACCAATACGGCGACAGCGGCCCGACGGTTCGAAGTCCTTGGGTCGTTTCGAGCGAGATTGCCTGCCAGTTCCTGAAACTGAAGAGCGCTGCAAGGGCGTCTGATGGGAAGAGTCGACCCCAGGCGGCTGGCCACATATGAGGAAGTGCCGCGCACACAAGCACCACCACTACCGAGGCGGGAAGCAGTCGTCGAAAGCGTCGGGACCAAAAGGCGAGCCAGTCCACACGACCCTTGCCGCCCCGTTCGATCAGCAGCAGCGAGGTAATGAGGAACCCGGACAACGTGAAGAACATTGACGGCGCAAAGAATGATCCAGGGGCGAGGATCGTCGCTGAACAACCTCCCCCTTGAGTGCAGCCGATCAATGTGAAATGGAACAGCAGGACCGGAAACACCAGCAGCCCGCGAATCCCGTCGAGCGCTGGAACATAGGGGAAACGTGTCGTGACTCCCTGGGGCCGTTCAGCGGATTCCACAAACCACATCGACTGAAGCCGCTCGCCGAACGTACCGGCGGCGCCGGGGTTTCCCGTGCTCAGGTCGGTGCTTTCTGACGTACTGCTTGACACGCCAACAGAACCTACCGGCCATGCCGCGGCTACGTTGTCATCCTGTGGCAGTTTCCCTCCAGCGCTTTACCGGCCTGAAAACACGTCTGCGCCCAGGAACCCTGCTCCTCGCAGTGATTTCATACGTGCCGCTGTTGCTCACGCATCGGGGAAAGCTTGGCGCTGACACCAAGGTCTATCTCTATCTCGACCCCGCCAAACTGCTCCGCAACGCTGCGACCGTGTGGGATCCAGGAGTGGGTCTCGGCACCGTTACCCACCAGAACATTGGCTACCTCTTTCCGATGGGGCCCTACTACTGGCTCATGGATGCAGTTGGGTTCCCCGATTGGGTTGCGCAACGAATCTGGATGGGCTCGGTGATTTTCCTCGCCGGCCTCGGCGTTCAATACCTCCTGAAGACACTTCGCTGGGAGGGCGCCGGGGCAACGGTGGCTGCGGTCATCTACGCACTGAGCCCCTATGTGCTGCATTACATCTACAAGCACTCGGTGATCCTGCTTCCGTTCACGGCACTTCCTTGGCTGGTGGCGTTCACCGCACAGTCCTTGCGAACTCGGGGATGGAAGTACCCGGCCTGCTTTGCCTTCGCCGCGTTGTGCTCCGGAGGCATTAACGCGACCTCGCTGTTGTTGGTGATGCTCGGTCCGGGGTTGTGGGTGCTGCACGCAGTGTTTGTGGAGCGTGAACTTCGGCTTCGCCAGAGCCTTGCCCCACTGTTGCGGATTGGTCTCCTCACCGTTGTCACCTCGTTGTGGTGGATTGCGGGCCTCGCGATTCAGGGATCGTATGGGATCAACGTTTTGGCGTTTACCGAGACATACAAGACGGTGAGTGATGCAGCAACGGCGGCAGAGGTTCATCGGGGGTTTGGATACTGGTTCTTCTATGGGGTTGATCCGCTTGGCCCTTGGTTCAAGGCGGCGACCACCTACACGCAGTCGATGCCAGCTCTGGTGTTGAGCTTTGTGCTGCCAGCAGGGTGTCTGCTCGCAGGGCTCTTGACGCGGTTTCGCTATCGGGTGTTTGTCGTCGCTCTTGGCGTAGTTGGCCTCGTGGTTTCTGTCGGAGCGCATCCGCTCGACTCCCCCACTCCCTATGGTCTGCTCTTTCGTGCGTTCACGGAGACGAAGTCAGGTTTGGCGATGCGTTCGACGCCTCGGGCCATTCCCCTCCTGGCGCTGAGTTGCGCATTGATGGCGGGGGCGGGCATCGCTGTGCTCGCTCAGTGGCGCCCACACTTTCGCCGGGTATTCGCTGCGGGGGCAATCCTGTGTGCCATGGCGAACCTGTCGCCCATGTTCACTGGGAACCTCATTGACCCATTTTTGGAACGACCAGAGGACGTTCCGCAGTATTGGCATGATGCTGGGGATGCGCTGAGCGCTGGAGATCGCGAGACCCGCGCGTTGGAGGTTCCAGGCATTGACTTCGCCGACTATCGGTGGGGTTCAACCGTGGATCCAATCACTCCGGGGCTCACCGATCGGGACTTTGCGGCTCGCGAACTGGTTCCCTATGGCTCCCCCGCGTCGGCAGATCTAATGAATGCCATCGACACACCGCTGCAGAATGCTGCGTTTGTGCCATCGGCTTGGGAACCGTTGATGCAGATGATGAGTGTTGGCAGCGTTGTACTTCGCTCCGATATTGCGTACGAACGGAATCGTGCACCTCGCCCGCGACGAGCGTTTGCCTGGCTGCAAGCAGCCTTCGATGGCGTGACCCCAGCGCAGTTTGGTTCCGATGCTCCAAACATTCCACCAGCGCAGACACCGCTCATCGACGAGGTGGAGCTGGCCATCCCAGCGCAGGATCCTGATCCTCATTCCGTGGTGATCTATCCCGTTTCTTCTCCCCGTCCAATGATCAGCACCGCACCAGCCAAGGGGTCCATCATCGTGTCCGGCGACGGGGCGGGACTCGTGCGACTCGCTGAAGCCGGGCTCCTCGATCCAGACCGATTGGTCAGATACTCAGGGTCGATGACTGCTGCGGAGTTGCAGGCCAACCTCGACCAGGACGGGCTCTTCGTGGTGACCGACACGAATCGCAAGGCGGGCAGGCGTTGGGGAACGACCAAGAACAATGAGGGTGCAACCGAACAACTGAACGAGGTGGCTCCAAAGGATCTGAGCGACAACCGGCTCAACCTTTTTGGTCCGGCCACAGAGTCTCCCGAACCAGACACGCAGTCGGTGGCTGAACACCGTGACGGCGTGGCCGCAACGGCATCGGCCTACGGGAACGTGTTGTCGTTCACCCCGGGCGATCGAGCTGTGCTAGCAGTGGATGATCAGCCCGATACCGCCTGGCGTGTCGGTGCCTTTGGCGACGTTCGTGGTCAATGGATCGAGCTTCGGGCAACCGATCGGCCCATCTCGCCTCGGTGGATGTCGATCAGGCAGGCCGAAGGAGGGAATCGTCACATCACCAAGGTCGCGTTGAGCTTCGATGGGGGCGAACCGCAGGTCGTTTCCCTCAACGAGGAGTCGCGCGGCGAGGGGGGCGGCGATCAGGCGGGATCAGGCCAGCGGATTCCTCTCAGCGCTGGATCATTCCGCACGCTTCGGATCACGATCCTTGCCAGCACCGGAGATGGGCTTGCTTCCTATCAAGGCCAAAGTGGCGTTGGATTCTCCACTCTTGCCCTCGATGGAGTTGCTCCAACCGTTGAAGTGATCCGAACTCCGGTGGACCTCACCGTCGCAGTTGGGTCCAAACTCGCTGACCAACGATTCGCTGTGGTGCTCAGCCGTCTCACAGCCCCTCATGAAACTGGAGCTGTAGATCCTGAGCGCCAGATCCTCCGGACGCTGCAGCTTCCAACTGCCCTGAAAGCAACGCTTCGAGGGTCCCTCACCTTGGACCCTGAGGCCCCAGACCCCCTCATCGACGGGCTACTTGGGATCGGTGGAAGCTCATTCTCGGCCTCGAGTGGTCTTCGCGACGATGCCTACTGGCGCGCATCCAAAGTGGCCGACGGTTCCGAGGAGGTTGGCTGGCAATCCTCGTTGTGGCCCGGTTCGAGTCCGGAGCGACCGGAATGGATCGAGATTTCGGCACCCGCATCGAGAACCTTGGTGGTGTCGGGGTTCACCGTGATGACTGATGGACAGCACTCACTTCCGACCAAGATTCATTTTGAGGTGGACGGTGTCGCTCAAGCACCCATCCAACTCGATATCTCCGAGGCGCTTCGGCGCTCAAACACCGAGCGGCAGGAGCGAGATTCACAATCCCTCGTTGCTGCCGAACGCGGCGGAACGACCGCCATCGTCATCGCACCACAGACGCTGACCGGAACGACAGTTCGTCTCGTCATCGACGAGTTCCACGCCGTTGAAGCGCCAGACTGGCTCACCGGTCGGCCAGTCACACTGCCCCTCGGAATCACGGAAATCGCGTCCCCAACGTTGGCCCTTGAACGAACGGTGGTGCCTCCCAGCGCCGATGCATGCCAGGCGATCGTCGAGATCGGTGCCAAGCAGGTGCCAATCCGGCCCTCCCTTCCAGCATCCACCGACACAGTGGAACGCGGCGGAAGAATTGAGTTCGAGACCTGCTCTGCGGAGCCGATGACACTGCCAGCCGGTGACGTCAAGATCGGCAGTCCACTGACGGCTGGGCTCCTTGCGAGCCAGCTCGTCTTCGAAAGCGCCGCAGCTCCAACTACCCGAGATCCGGCCACGCACGATCCAGCCACACAGGCGCCGACAGAATCTCCTGAGCTACAGGTGTCGCGTCTGGGTCGGGTCTCCTATGAAATGTCGACGACTTCAGATGCCGAGCAGCCGTACTGGCTGCTTCTCGGACAGTCGCATAACGCCGGTTGGAGCCTCCATGCAGATGGTGTTGATCTTGGGCCATCGAGCCTGGTGAATGGCTACGCAAACGGATGGTTCATCGACCCTGAACGGGTTGGTCCACGGCCGAAGCTCACGTTGGAGTGGACCCCGCAACGGCCGGTCTGGGTGGCGCTCATTGCGAGCCTTCTTGGAGTGCTGTGTTGCCTCTGGCTGATGCGCCGGCCAGCGGAGGCACTACGTCGAGGCATTACCCGTGAGGTTGTGCCCTTCGGTATTGGATTGCGGGATTCTTTCGGAGCTCCTGCCGAACTCAGGCTCGCGCTGCTGACAGCAACTGCGGCTGCACTTGGTGGGGGTATCGCGGCGGGGTGGTGGGCTGCAGCACCAGTCGGGGCGCTGACCTTTGCAGCGCTGCGCACCCGCTGGGGGTGGCCAATCCTGCGAGCGGTGTTCCTTGCAGTCATTGCAGTGGCCAGTGCCTATGTTATTGCGAAGCAGTGGAGGGCTGAGTACCGGGTGGATTTCGATTGGCCACAGCACTTCGAGCCAGCTCATCACCTCTTCCTGTTGGCATACGCTCTCCTCGCCGCAGAGTCTGTGGTGGAGGCTGTTCGAGGAGGGTGGCGCCGGGTCGCGCTCGCGGCGGAGGAATCATGACGGCCGGGGAATCATGACGGCCGGGGAATCATGACGGCCGGGGAAGGCCGTCGTTCGGTCGCCGGGTGGCTTCACCAGGTATCGCGACGGATGCTCTGGAGCGTTGTCGTGCTCATCCCATTCGCCATCGCAGCGTGTGCACAACTCCGCCACGGGTGGGCGCCCGCTGGCGAGAACGCGCAGGCGTATCTTCGTTGGCTTGCGTTTTGGGAACATCCTCCAACACTCGGTGCAGTCTCAAGACTTGGCTCCGGCGGAATGACCGCGAGTCACCCCGGCCCCGCAACCTGGTGGATGGGATATCCCGTGTACTGGGCAGCTGGCGGCGGCCCAACGGGCGTCGTCATGGCAGTGGTCGCACTCGGAGCATTGTGGGCAGTTGTGACCGTTCGGCTGCTCGCTCCATTCAAAGCGACTCCGAACCTCGAGATTCCAGCGATCCTTGCGCCGCTTGGAATGGTGTTCCTGGTCCTCCTTGCGCGAACCCTGGGTCCAACAGCGCTCACCGAACCATGGAACCCCTGGTTCGGCGTCTTCTCCTTCGCTGTCGCCATTGTCGCCACCTGGCGGGTGTTGTGCGGCGCTCCCCAGGCGCTCGTGTTCGTTGTTCTGGCAGCCTCCTACAGCCTTCAAGCCCACCTCAGTTACCTCCCGATGGTTGCGGTGCTGGGCATTGTCAGCCTGGGTTCCTGCTGGCTTCAGGCTCGGGAGGACCGTTGGGTCATTGCTCGGCCAGTGATGTGGTCGGTAGGCGTCGGCGCAGCCCTCTGGGTGTTGCCTGTCATCGAGCAGTTCAGGTCGTCACGAGGGAATGCTTCTGTGCTGCTGGGCGCCTTTCGCTCCCCCACTGAGGCACCAGTTGGACTCGGACCTGCGCTCCGCACCGTTGTCTCGGCCTGGGCGCCGTCGACCAGCTTCGTTCACGGTATGCCCACAGAAACCGCAGGCCGTTCAATGTCTGTGGGTGCGGCAGTGGTGCTTGTCGGCTGGATTGCGACGATAGTCCTGGGCTGGAGACACCGTGAGATTCCTGCGATCGGTGCACTGATGCGCATGCATCTCCTCCTCGGGCT
The DNA here is from genome assembly GCA_003514205.1 of Acidimicrobiaceae bacterium. Classification (GTDB taxonomy): domain Bacteria; phylum Actinomycetota; class Acidimicrobiia; order Acidimicrobiales; family Microtrichaceae; genus UBA11034. Next base: position 6,653 of record DORQ01000276.1, on the reverse strand, counting down.
ACTGACCGGCGCAGCGGTGGTGGCCATTTCCAGAACCCTCGGCGAGGTATTCGCGTATCTCGTGCCCTGGCTCGGGGTGGTGGTGGCGCTGGCATGGGCAACCAGTCTCGCAACACTGATCCTGCTTCAATCCGAGAGGATCCCCACAGCAAGCCAGCTTGCCCAACAACGCCCTGGAATCGCTGCACTGGTGGACTCCCCGGCCTCTCGCCCTCTCGGGGTGCTGTTCCTCGCCGGCGCATTGCTGCTCCTCACTGCACCGCGGCTGAGCTCCGTCACCTTGGGGGATTCGCCCGCCGAGCGAACCGTTGACGAAGCGCTCCCCGTCTTGACGAAGCTGCTCGATCCAACTGACCCGCTTCTCATCGAATGGGTAGACCCCGTCGGATTCGGAGGAGTCGGCTATGGAACGTTGGCCGGCCTCGAACGGAGCCAGTTTCGAGCATTTGCGAACGAACGCTATTCCGCCGCCACGATGCCTCATCGGGTTCGTTCACTAGCCAACGTGGAACGAGTGTTATGGATAGTGAGTGGACCACAACAGCAGTCGTGGGACCAACTCGTTGAGTCCGGCCAAGCGGAACGACTTGTGGTGATTGACCCGCGTTCTGACTCCCAACGGCGCCAGTTTGAACATCTCCACGAACTCCTCCGAATGCGCCTTGTGGAGATCGAACGAGACGGTGGTCCACCGACGCTGCTTGAGGCGCTCGACCAGAATTTGTGGTCGTTGAGATCGGATCCGCGGCTGACCCGCGCGGAGATAGCGCAGGTCGACGAGCTTGCTTCCCTCGGCGTTCCGACAGCCTTCTACCTGACCAATAACACGGTCGAGGCACCGCAGCCGACATAGATTGGTTCAGTGAGTGAAGGGCAACTGCTGAGCGAGGATGTCGCGCGTAACGAGGGGGATGCGCGTCCCGATCAGGCTGGCACTGCAGAGCTGGTTGATACATCCTTTGGTCACGTCGCCCCCCTTGACGGGCTTCGTGGTCTCGCAGTGGCAGCCGTAGTGGTGTTTCACGGAGCTCAGGTCAACGGGCTGGCGGGATTGGCGCGCTGGACCCAAGGGGGATTTCTCGGCGTCTCGACCTTCTTCACCCTGTCGGGCTTTCTGATCACCACGCTTCTCTTGCAGGAACACGTCCGGACGGGAGGGTTGTCGTTGATCGGCTTCTGGTCACGACGAGCCCGCCGGCTCCTTCCCGCCTCGTTGTTGACCTTGCTTGCAGTGGTACTACTCACCCCCGTATTGGGCTCGCCCGAGCAGTTCCGTTCCCTGCCCGGTGAGGTGTGGTCAGCACTGGGATACGTGACGAACTGGAAGTTCATCCTCGCCGATTCGGACTATGCGGACTTGTTTAGTGGCGCTCCCTCGCCGATCAAGCACTTCTGGAGCCTCGCAATAGAAGAACAGTGGTACCTGTTGATGCCGCTTCTTGCGGCACTCCTCTTACGCCGATTTCGGCGTGGGCCCCGCGCGCTCACCGCTGTCATGGCTGCTCTGGCACTGGTGTCAACGGCTGTCATGGTGATCCAGGGCAATGGCGAATACAGCAATGCGGTGTACTTGGGCACTCACACCCGCCTCGCCGAACTCGCTGTTGGAGCAGCGGGCGCTGGGCTGATTCAGCGGAATCGCATACTTCGATCAGAACCTCGCCAGCGCCATCTCCAGTGGCTTGGCGCCCTGATGCTACTGGCGCTCGTGTGGACCTGGAGTCTTACGCCAATCGACGCAGCGTGGCTCTACCGGGGAGGGTTCTTGGCTCACTCGGTCGGCGTCATGGTAGTGATCTGGGCTGCCTGCCAACCACGAGGTCCGCTGACCGCGACGTTGGGAAGTGGACCGCTGGTCAACCTCGGAAAGATCTCCTACGGCCTGTATCTGTTTCATTGGCCAATGATGTGGTGGATGTCACCTGAACGATTGCACCTCACCCCAGGGTGGGCGTTGCTCGTGCAATGCGGAGCTGCGGTTGGGCTTGCCACACTCAGTCGGTTCGCCCTTGAGGAACCAATTCGAACCCGACGGTGGATCACCTCCTGGCGCCAGGTGATCGCTCCGGTCGGCGCGATCACCGTGGTGGCGCTTGCCGCATTCGTAGTTCCAGAGCCAAAGGCCACACAGGTGTCAGCACTTGGTTCGGTGAGGACAGTGGTGTTCCCCACCTCGGTTCCTCAGGCGCCATCCCCAAGCGAGGCCATACCAACTACCCAGCACACCCCGGCGAACCCAGCTCCGAGTGTCGCTCCCCCCGTTGTCGACGCCACCGCTGCGCTTCGCCCAATTCCCCCCGCCTCGGAATCTGGGCCCCTCCGTGTGATCGTCTCCGGCGACTCCTTCGCTATGTCGCTCGTGCCTGGGTTGCAGCGATATGGCGAGCGAACAGGAACGATGGCTGTGATGACGAACGCGTTTGTTGGTTGCGGAGTCGGTCGCGGCGGCAAGAACCGCGGGATCGGTCTTGAGCGACCCTGGCCGAAAGACTGCCAAGGTCGCGATGCCGATCTGCTTCGCAACATTGCAAGCTTTCGCCCCGACGTAGCGTTGATCGCGGGCGGAATGTGGGACGTGACGGACCGGAAGATTCCCTCGCTTGGGAAGTGGCGAACGATTGGCGATCCTGACTACGACCAATATCTGAGAGATGAGATTCTGCACCTGGTTGACCTGTTTGAGGCCAACGGTGTTCAGGTGGTGTGGACGACTGCTCCACATTGGGAACCCCAGTACACCCGGAGGATCTATATGGGCCCTCCCCCATATGCCGAGGCGAAGCCCGAGCGTACCGATGCGCTCAATGCCCTGTTTCGCGCAACGCTGGTTGATCGTCCGAACGCTGCATTGCTTCCGCTCGCCGAACAACTACAGGCCGCCCCTGGCGGTGAGTTCAATCCAGATCTGCGCAATGACGGAGTCCATCTCACTGAGGCAGGAACTGACCAGGTCGCGCAATGGTTGGCCCCATCGATCCTGACCCTGGCGGGGCGTAGCTAGGATCGTTACTGAGTTGCTCCGGCACCGAGCTCAACTTCAGCGGCCCGTCCCGCGGGTCGAGGTGGCCGTAGATTTGAATACGGAGAGATGGAATTCATGAAACTGACAGGTGAGCGTCCCATCGAGGGCAAGACCCCAGATTCCTTGCTGGCGTTGCATTCAGCGGGCTATCGCGAGGTTCGAGCGAGGGCGGGGGCTGGGAGGTTTCTCGATCTCGGGTGCGGCCTGGCGGAAGGAACTGCGACGTTCGCAGAACCCGGGAGGGTCTTAGTTGGGCTGGATTACGATCCCGCCACCGCGGCTCAAGCGTTTCGAGAGAAATCCTCCTTGGGGCTCATGACCGTCTGTAGTGACGGTGCAGCACTGTCGGTGGCTTCGGAGTCGTTTGACTGGGTGTGCTCCTCTCATCTGATTGAGCATTTTGTCGAACCGCGGTTCCATGTTCGCGAGGTTGCCCGTGTTCTTGATCCTGATGGCACGGCCTTCTTTCTCACCCCGAACAAGCCGGCAGATTTCGAGAACCCCTACCACGTGTACCTTTTCGACCCCGAGGACCTCCGCGAGATGCTCGAGATCTACTTTGAGAAGGTGGAGGTGCTCGGCCTTGACGCAACACCAACCGTGAAGGCGGACTTTGAGAAGCGTCGAGCGCTGGCTTCCAAGCTCTTGGCGCTGGATCCGCTGGGAATTCGCCACAAACTGCCACGAAGTTGGTTTGTGCAGCTTCACGCTCTGGGCCGGCGAGTGGCGTACCGGTTCTTGTCCGACGAACAAGGTGAGGGCAACTCTGGCATCACTGATGAGGAGTTCTTCATCACTGACGACATCGATCCCTCCACGCTCGTACTGCTCGCCGTGGCGAGTTCGCCTCGCGCTGACGCGATCTGAGGGCTGATGGTCATGCCTGTTCTTCCCCCAAGCTGGCACAGCGTGGCGCCATGCTGACTCCGCAAGCGAAGCCAGAGACCTTGGAGGCAATCGCGCGAGCAGCTGCCACCGCTGGAATTGAGCGAATCCACATGTTCGCGTGGCGGGATCTCGACGATGTCGAAGCGGGCGGATCCGAGGTACACGCCCACTGTGTTGCGTCGATCTGGGCTCAAGCGGGGCTCAATGTGGTGCATCGCACCTCCTTTGCCCCAGGACACCCCCAACAAGCAGGCCGCGCTGGCTATGAGGTAGTGCGAAAAGCCGGCCGGTACATGGTGTTTCCGCGAACCGTACTTGCCGAGTTGGCGGGCCGAAATGGTTCGCGAGATGCACTGGTCGAGATCTGGAACGGCGTGCCATATCTGTCCCCCCTGTGGTGTTCGGGGCCCCGTATGGTCTGGCTGCACCATGTTCATGGGCCGATGTGGGCAATGTCGTTGCCTGACACCTTGGCGAAAGCTGGAGTGTTGTTGGAGGAGCGAATTGCGCCGAAGTTGTATCGGCGAACTCCTATCGTGACCCTATCGAACTCCTCTCGGGAAGAGCTGGTCACCGACCTCGGCTTCAGTCGTGCCAACGTCACGGTGGTTTCGCCTGGGGTGGACCCCAAGTTCAGCCCAGGGGGTACGAAATCTCCAACGCCGTTGATTTGCTCGGTTGGTCGCCTCGTCCCAGTGAAGGACTTCCCTCGGCTGGTGCGGATCATGGCAGCGGTGCGGGCACGTGTGCCGGAAGCTCGTCTCGTCATTGTTGGCGAGGGCTATGAACGGGAGGCAATCCAAGCCCAGATTGACTCCCTCGGAGCAACGAACTTCATCTACCTCGCAGGCAGGATCAGCGATGCTGCCTTGATCAACCTGTATCGAATGGCATGGGTCACCACCTCCACCTCGATTCGCGAGGGATGGGGAATGACCATGACGGAAGCTGCTGCCTGTGGAACCCCGAGCGTGGCTACAGCAATCGCCGGTCATGCCGATGCCGTCTTGGAGGGAGTGTCGGGTCTGCTCGGAACCACTGACGCAGAACTGACTGAGCATCTGGTGGCTGTGTGTACCGACGCGGTGCTTCGGGAGCGACTTTCCAAGGGAGCAGCCGAGCGTGCCGGCCAGCTGACCTGGGATGCAACGGCGATCGACACCTTCGCGGTGCTCGCTGCTGACGCAAAACGCCGGTCCGGTTCGCGGAAATGACCACGGTCGTGCTCTGGCACGGACTGGCAGGGAGCGCACAGCGAACCTGGCGAGACCCAGGCTGGATTGACTTACTCACCGATGCTGGAATGGATGTGATCGCTCCAGACCTGCTTGGTCACGGCTCCGCTCCCCAACCTGTGGACCCGTCAGCCTATGAAGCATTCGAGGAGTACGCACTCGCAACGCTGCCCCCAGAGCCTGTGGCCGCTGTGGGTTTTTCGCTGGGAGCGAGAACCTTGCTTGTGTTGGCGGCACAACATCCTGAGCGCTTCACTCGAATCGTGGTTGGAGGTGTTGGCGAGAATCTGTTTCGCCACGACGGCTCAAGTGCAGCACTTGCAGATGCGCTTCATGCAGCGGTGCATCCAGGGGACCACGCGAGCACCGCTGAACGTGAACCACAACGCATCGTGGATCATTTCCTGCACCTCGCCGAACGATCGGGCCAGTCCATCGACGCGTTGATCGCGCTCCTGCGTCGTCCACAGTCAGTTGTGCTCACTGCCGAGACGCTGTCTCGAATCAGTCAGCCAACGCTGGTGGCCTTGGGCGACACCGACTTTGCGGGTCCGATTGAGCCGCTCCTTGAGGCGATACCACACGCCAAATCGGTGATTCTGCGCAACACTGACCATTTCTCCACACCGAAGTCGTTTGCCTTCATCGACGCCGCACTCAACTTCCTGGAAGCTGACTGACCTGCTGGGAATCGCTTGATTTTTGGCGCTCCGTGCCGATGTTGAAGTGTGAATCTCAGTGTCCAAATTCTCACCATTGCACTTCCGACGGTGCCGACGCTCATTGCGCTCGCCTTTTTCGCTTGCCTGGCACTTTCCGGTGGCGTCTACTTCCTCTGGAAGCGCGGGCGGTACCAGCCGCTACTCAACGAGAGTGTGAGAACCACCTTCGACGCGGTCAGTGCACAGCATCTCAACGATGCACTTCAAGACGCACTTGCGCACTCAGTATCTTCCAACACCTCAGTTGCGCTCGCACTTATTGACGTTGATCGGTTCAAAGAAGTGATTCGCCTCTATGGCCACGACAACGCATCGGAGGTGATTGTTGGGGCCATGGAGCGCCTACGAGGCTCCCTTCGCAACGATGATCTCCTGCTTCGTCTCGCCACCGATGAATTTGCAGTGGTTCGGCCGGGAGCCTCCTCCCTTGAGGAGGTTCGTCAACTTGGCGAGACATTGTTGGACTGTCTCACAGCCCCATTTCTCCTCGACGGCTATCGGTTGACCCTGCTCGCCAACGTTGGTCTCGTGATGGAGGAGGGCGATGAGGCGTCTCCAAGTAGCTTGTACGAACTCGCTGAGGCGGCACTGTTCCGAGCCTCGATTCGTGGTGCTAACAACATTGAGATCGCCAATCTCGCGTCAGGATCACAGGTCTCCCCGTCCAAGGTCGCTGCGTGGCTCGCTGAGGCACTGCAAGAGCGGCATCTCAAGTTGGACTACCAGCCGATTCTTTCGGTTCAAAGCTCGACGAAGTCAACAATGCTTGGGGTGGAGGCGCTGTTG
>DORQ01000249.1:2415-7332 GCA_003514205.1 Acidimicrobiaceae bacterium | reverse complement strand
ACAGCCGTGGCTTGGCACGAGCCATGGGTGTTGCACAGGGCGACTGTGGTCACCGTTGACGACACGCTCGTGACCGCAGCAGGCCTACCGCGGGCGACCGAGGCGCCAATCGTTCACTATTCGCCCGGTGTGGATGTGCGAATCGGGTTTCCGCACCGGGTCTCGGGGTAACCGGTCTCGCTACGCGCTAAACCAGTTGGCGTGAAAGCCAAATGGCATTCGGTGTGCGAGGTGAACCCGAGCAAGTGGGCCTGCCGCGATGTCGTGGGCGTCGAGGATGCAGACGTCGGTTCCTTCGGTGGCAGAGTCGAAGACGGCATTGATGATCCACCCATCGTCTTCGGCAGTGCCAGCGGGATTGGGCGCGAACACGCTTTCGCCGACGTGGCCTGTGGGGCCAGCGTTCCACACTTGTCGGCTGCCGTCGGTGTCGTCGTATTTCACGATCGAGTCGAAATCGCCAAGCCGACGATCAGGTGCAATGGCCGAGGACATATAGCGGTACTGGGAAACTACGCCGTTGAACTCGTCATTGATTCTGCAGAAGTCGCCGCCGAGATCATCGGTGAGTTCCCAACCCGCCGTTCCGGCAGCAAGGTCTACCCAGAACTTGGCGGGATATGGCGGGTCGTCGTCGCCAGCAGTTTCATCGAGCGGTGCTGTTGGGTCGATGCCAAAGTTCGGATGCTCGAATCGCGTGCCGGAGAACTCGATGCGGTCTCCGTCGGCCCAACCGTTCCAGAAATGCTGCACATGACCGGGGTCGATCTCAAACCAGCGGATCTCCTCGGCTGACCCCATGCGAGGCAGCACACCAATTCGGGTGCCGTTCTCTGGTCGCCATTGAACCATTGGCCCCTTGCCCAGGTTCGCAACGTCGAACACGATTGGTGAGTCGAGGAAGACCGCATGTCGTTCGGTGATGATGAAATCGTGCATCATCACTGGGGCTGCCACTTCGATTTTCGCGCTGTGAACGATCGCGCCGGACGCGCTGACGACGAAGTAGCGGATGACGGGCTCAAAGACCGAGTAGGCGAAGCAGAACATCTCACCGGTTCGGGGATCGAGCCGTGGATGGGCAGTCATGGAGCCCTTCAACGCGCCGCCAAAGTCGTATTCGCCGATTGTGTCGAGTGATTCGGAGACTTCGGTGGGAAGGCCTCCCTCCCAGAGCGCGAGATACTTTCCGGCATGGCGGATAATGTGGGTGTTCGCAGGATTCTTGACGGGACCGGCATCGCCAACCAGGGAGGCGTCGGGGAAATTCATGACATCGCTCAGCCCTGGGTAGACGGCGCGGCCGAGTTTCGCCTCCGCAACAAGGCCCCGCGAGCGAATCCACCGGTTGCTGTAATCCACCCCGCCGGCTTCGTTGAAGTTCACCCGATGCAACATCCCGTCGCCATCGAACATGTGGTACCGGCTGGTGGGTTGGAATGCCGGGTTCGGCCCGTTTCGCACAAAGGAACCACGAAGACCCTCGGGGATCTGGCCGGTCACCTTCAGCGAGACATCGTCAACCTCAACGCCCACGGGGAACAAGTTGCCTGCCAAGTCGGGCTGGTTCTCGAAGTTCGTGACCTGGCCGATCAGCGTGGTTGGTGCGTTCATGTCAACTCCAGATGAGCGTCGAGGTCCAACTGAAGGCTGAACCAGAACAGCAGATTAACAGCGTTCACTTGCTCGGGCAGGCGGTATGCAGGAGGGCTCAGACGGAGCGCTTCGATGGTTGCCGAACGGGGCGGAACTAAGTCCAAAATCAAGGGGTGCTCTAGCGTTGTGACCACATGGCCGCTCCGTCGAATTTTCCCCGTTCAGTTCCGCTTTCAATTCTTGATCTCGCGATCGTCAATTCCGGTGAGGCCATCGCCGATGCGTTCCGAAACGTGGTGGCTGTCGCGCAACTCGCGGAGCGATGCGGATATCGCCGCATTTGGTATGCGGAGCATCACAACATGGCGTCAATCGCGTCCTCGGCAACGAGCGTGCTCATCGCCCACGTGGCAGCTCACACCTCCTCCATCCGGCTGGGGGCCGGCGGGATCATGTTGCCGAACCATTCGCCCCTTGCCATTGCCGAGCAATTCGGGACGTTGGAAACGCTTCATCCTGGTCGGATCGATCTCGGTCTCGGCCGGGCACCGGGGAGCGATCAGCCGACCATGCGTGCCCTACGTCGAGATGCTCGTTCCTCTGATCGTTTCCCAGCGGACGTGCTCGAGCTCCAAGCCTTCCTCAGTGATCATTCAGCCATCGAAGGTGTGAAGGCCACCCCCGGCGCTGGCACCAATCTCCCGCTCTACATACTGGGCTCCTCGCTCTTTGGGGCCCAACTCGCGGCTCACCTGGGACTGCCCTATGCGTTTGCCTCCCATTTCGCACCCGACTCCCTCGTGGAGGCTGTGGAGCTGTATCGCCGCGAGTTTCAACCATCTGCCCAGCTGTCGAAGCCATATGTCATTGCGGCCGCCAGTGTGATCGTGGCAGATGAGGACGGTGACGCTGCAGCGCAGCGGGAGCTGGTTGTTCGTTCTCGTGTCGCTCTGTTTCTTGGTGGCGGTCGAGAGCTGGCCGAGGAAGAGATTGATCGGTTGCTGCTGTCGCCACAGGGTCGGCAGGTTCAACACATGATGAAGTACTCCGTTGCTGGCCAACCAGCGGTAGTGAGCGAGTACTTGGAGAGCTTCGCGAGCCTGGCTCACGCGGACGAGTTGATCATCGTGTGCGCGTCGCCAACTATTGCTCAGCGGCTACGAAGCATCGAGCTCCTTGCGGATGAGTGGGGTCTTCAGCCGAGAGAAGCAGCCACGAACTAGCGTGACGGCGCTGCGCTGTGCATCGCCGGGGCTGAGCCGAGGGGGAATCTATGAAGGCAATTCGAGTGATCGACGGTGTTCCATCTTTTGTCGACGCGCCAGCGCCAAGTGGCGAGGGCGTGCTCGTCAACGTTGTGTCTGCAAGCATCTGTGGTTCCGATCTGCATCTCATCGATGGCGGGATCGTTGAGGGCAGGATTCTGGGACACGAGCTTGCGGGGCGCACCTCAGATGGAACTGCAGTAGCGATCGAGCCAGTCGGTCGTTGTGGGCACTGCCTGAACTGTGAAGTCGGCTCGTGGAATCACTGTGACGAAATGCAGGCCTACGGAATCTTCTTTGACGGCGGTATGGCGGAGCAGATTCTGGTTCCCGCTGCATGTCTTCAGCCGATTCCGTCGGGCCTCGACCTGTCCGTAGCGGCGATCGTGGAGCCCCTTGCGGTGGCGGTGCACGGCCTGCATCGAGTTCGCCCAATGCAGGGGGAACGGATAGCAATCATTGGTGCTGGGCCAGTTGGACTCGCCCTCGTAGCGGTCTGTCACGCTGCAGGGTACGCAGTCGACGTGGCGGCCCGACACGATCATCAACGAGCTGCCGTGGAGCGACTGGGCGGATCGGTTGGCGTCGGCGAGAACTACGACATCGTGTTCGACGCTGTTGGAAGTCCTGACACCCTGCGCGCTGCCATCGGCGCCTGTGGCCCACGAGGGAGAGTCGGCCTCGTGGGCTCTCTCTGGGAGCCGGCCACTATCGATGTTGGCATCTGCTTGCAGGAGGTCGAGATCGTTCCGTCGATGATGTATTGCGGCGAAGGCGAGACCCGCGACTTTACGCGGGCAGCGGCACTGTTGGCTGCCGAGCCAGCGATTGCGGCGACCATGCTGACGCACCGATTCCCCCTCGATGCTGCAACCGAAGCATTCGACGCGGCGCGAGATCGTTCGGGTGGAACCATCAAAGTGATCTTCGACGTCGCATAGAACCGCCGGAAGCGACACGCTCGTGTGGCGGGCGCCCGGGGTCACCTCCCGATCGACCAGAATGGCGAGATGGTAGCCAATCGATTCCGAATCTCAGCGAACAAGGCGATTCGGTCGAGCGTCGCCTATGGGGCAGCACGCGTTGCGTCTAGCGAGCGGCTCATGAGTCTCGTGTACGACAACATGAACGAGGTCAACTTCGAAGGCATCTCCCAACACGAGGAGATGTTGAATGACGCGGTTCGGGTCGATGCCTACCACCGCGGGATACAGCGCAATGTCGTCCCCGGCGACGTAGTGCTCGATCTGGGAACTGGAACAGGGCTGCTGGCAATGCTCGCGAGTCGCGCTGGGGCAAAGAAGGTGTACGCCGTTGAGCACTCTGAGTTCATCGAGGTTGCCCGCGAGATTGCGCGCCTCAACGGGTTCACCAACATCGAATTTGTGCACGCGAACAGTCGAGAGTTCACTCCCCCTGAGCGAATCGATGTCGTACTTCATGAGCAAATGGGCGACGAGTTGTTCAACGAGAACATGCTTGAGAATCTGCTCGATCTCCGCGACCGAGTCTGTGCTCCGAGAGCGCGTATTCTGCCCTCGCGTTTTCGGCTCTTCGTCGAGCCGGTCTCGTTTCGTCCGGAAATGAGAGTGCGACGGTTGCACAACATCAGGCTGCCAGAGGGTATCGACCTCAGCGTCATGAAGAACTCGCCCGCCCTTGCCCCCTATGAAACAGGGGCATTCGAGCAGTTCTGGGCCAGACCGACCTCGGTTGCGTCAACTGTCGGTACTCCGGAACCGGTACTCGAATTCGATCTGGCCACACTCGAATCGGTTGAGGCCTTGGAGCGAGGTCACCAAATCTCGCGTGTTGCCACGACGGACACCATTGTCGATGGTGTCTGTGTGTGGTTCGAGGCGGCGTTCGACTCGGAGACGGTGCTCACCACCTCACCACTCGCTCCCAACACGAGTTGGGGAAACCGGATGTTTCGATTGGATCGAGAAATCATGGCTGGGGAGACGCTGGGGCTGTCCATCGATCTAGTTCGGCTCGTCGACGCCTCCACATGGTCCATTCGAGAAGGTAGTTGACGAGCCATTCTCAGCGAAGC
>DORQ01000249.1:0-2210 GCA_003514205.1 Acidimicrobiaceae bacterium | reverse complement strand
AACGACCCCCACAGTGCCGCCCATCTCAGAGACGAGATCAGCCACGATGGCGAGTCCGAGTCCGGTTCCGCCTAGTGAACGCGCTCGATGTTGATCGAGGCGGACGAAGGGCTGAAAGATTCGCTCCCGAGCCTCAAGGGCAATTCCAGGACCATCGTCTGCGACACGCAGTTCAACCTCATCATCGGTCTGGGAGATCGTGATTTTCACTCGACTCTCCGCGTGTCGCGCTGCGTTTGCAACCAGATTCCGAACGACTCGTCCCATGCGCCGCTCGTCACCAAGTACCTGCGCACCACCAGATTCATCTGCCACCATGATCGTTGGCGCTACTGCGCCCAACCCCTCGACTTCTCGAGCCACGATTGATGCGAGCTCCAGTAGCTCCGGAGGGGACTTGGTGGCCTGGTCCTCCATCTTTGCTGACAGCAGCAGGTCCTCGATGAGGGCAGCCATGCGCTGGTTCTGGGCTGCAACGTCTGCGCCGACCTCGGGCCAGTCAGTTCGGTCCGGGTACCGCTGGGCCACATCAAGTGCGGCGGCGATGTTGGTGACTGGGGTTCGAAGCTCATGGGACGCGTCGGCGACGAACCTTCTCTGCCGGGCAACCGAGGTCTGGAGTCGTTCGAGCATGTCATTGAGCGTGATCGCAAGGCGACCGATCTCGTCGTTCGTCTTCGGTTCGTCCACGCGGGTGTTGAGACTCCCTGCAGTGATCAGTTCCACCTCGTGGCGAATCCGCTCGACCGGGCGCAGCGACCTGCCGACAAGAAGCCAGGTTGATCCTGCGACGAGCAGGAGTAGGACTGGAAACGCAAGGGCGAGGAGTCGACCCACCGACTCAATGGCTCGTTCATACTCGGCGAGCGAGGTGAAGGTAACGACGAGGACAGGCTTGCCGTCGAGCACAGCAGGGGCGGATTCAGTGAACCACGGCCCGCCCCGCAACTTGAGGTGATTGCGACGGCCCTCGTCGAGCCGACCGAATTCACGGTCATCTGAGCGGGAGCCGCGATGGCGCTCGTCATCTGGGCTATCGATGATCTGCTCACTGGCTGCGAGGGTTCTTCCCTGTCCGTCGAGCACCTCGACGAGGGTAAGTCTCGCCGAATCGACGGCAGGCAGAATCCTCGGCACGGGCCCTTCGGTGGCCAGGCGCTCTACCCACCTCGCCTGGGTGGCAGCCACGCCTTTAGCGCTCTGCTCCGCTTCGCGGTGCAGAGCGAACCCAACAATCGCACCACCGGCGACAAGAGCGAACGCAACCACCACAACGGCCGAAGCTGTGATCCTCACTCGGGTTGAATGAGCACATCGTTCAAGTAGCGGTCGCAAGGTGGAGCTCAAATCTCTCCCCCGGCGAGGCGATACCCGCGACCACGAACTGTCTCCAGTGATGATTCGCCGAACGGAAGGTCGATCTTCTTTCGCAGGTAGCCGACATACACCTCCACGGCGTTCATTGAGATCTCAGAGTCCTCCTCCCACACGTGGCGAAGCAGCTCGGTCTTGCTCACCAAGGCACCCCGCCGGGAGGCAAGGTAGTGAAGGAGGGTGAACTCTTTTGCGGTGAGCTCGATCTCGGTATTGCCGCGCCATACTCGATGTGTTGCTACGTTCAGGCTGAGGTTGCCGCAGCTGACCACCGAGGAAGAGTGGCCTGAGGCCCGGCGGATGATCGCTCGAAGTCGTGCCAAGAGAAGGTCAAACGAGAATGGCTTTGTCAGGTAGTCGTCAGCGCCATCGTTGAGGGCATCGGCTTGGTCCAGCTCGCCATCAACTGCAGTGAGCATGAGTATCGGCACGGTGTTGCCCGCCTCTCGTAGGCGCCGAGCAACAAGGAACCCGTTGAGGCCGGGCAGCATGACGTCGAGCAGAACCGCATCGAACTCATGCTCTGTTGCCATCCAGAGTCCCTCGGCCCCATCGCCGACAACGTCAACGACGTATCCTTCTGCTTCGAGGCCGCGCTTCAGTGTGGAAGACAACGACTGCTCGTCCTCGACGACCAGGATTCTCACGTCGTGCTCGGCAGACGAACGAGCGGGAAGGCATTCGGGCGCACGGTCCGAGCGTACCTGGCAATTCTGAGACCGAGCTGAGAACACTCTGGCGGGGCTGTGAGCTCAACGGTCTCTCAGCTGGGATTCAGCGAGGTCTCAGCTAGCTCTCAGCATCGGGTGGGTATGGTCTCAGCATCTGCCCACTCC
>DORQ01000348.1:6817-6985 GCA_003514205.1 Acidimicrobiaceae bacterium | reverse complement strand
CGGCAAGTGGCAAGTGGCGATCACCTCATCCAACTAGGACCTTTGACCAACCCCCAACCGTACGAATGGACCATAGCGGAATTCAACAGCAACTCGTTAGAATAACACTCAGAGTGGTTGCACAAGTGCAATGAGTGAACCCCGCCACTCGCTGAAAACCCACACCCA
>DORQ01000348.1:4614-6608 GCA_003514205.1 Acidimicrobiaceae bacterium | reverse complement strand
CCGCACCCTCCCCAAATCAGAACGCGGCGCCGCCCTCGTCGAGTACGCACTCCTCGTAGCACTCATCGCCGTCGTCTGCATCGCAGCCGTCACCCTCCTCGGACGCAAAGCGAAGTCAAACTTCACCTCCGTCAGCAACAGCATCTAACAACCACCCCCTGAGCAGGGAGGGAGAGCCAGATTCCTGGTTCTCCCTCCCTGTATGTACATCCCTTCCCACCTGAGTCCCTCAAGCACTGGAGGCCGCACATGTCGCTCACCTTCCAATTCATTGCGGCCCGTGTCCGGTGCGCCGTTCATTCTGAGCGCGGCGCCCTGCTCGTTGAGTACGGACTCCTCCTATCGCTCATCGTCGCGGTATGCATCGCGGCTGTGAGCCTCCTTGGCAACAAGACCAAGTCTGGGTTTACCTCCATTAGCAACAGCATCTGAGCGGAGCGTTACTCGGATCTTAAGCTCAGCAAACAACCCCGACTGCTGCTCCTCATAGACCCAAGTCCACCAAGCTGAAGCCGCCGGAGGACGCCACGCTCAGGCCGGTGCGTTGAGCACTGTGACTGGGGTTGTGGAGTCGTTGGTGGTTCCATTCCCCAGACCTCCCGCCCCGTTGTAGCCCCAGCACCGAATGGTGGAGTTGGAGAGCAGTGCACAGCTGTGGGCGGCGCCCGTCGCGACGGCAGTTGCTGTGGTGATCCCACTCACGTGCGCGGGTAGGTTCGGTGTCGTCCAAGTTGTCGTCGTGCCGTTGCCGAGCTCGCCCCATTGGTTGCTACCCCAGCACTTGACGGTGCCGCCGGAGATGACTGCGCAGCTGTGAGCGTTTCCACTCGTGATTGTGGTCGCGTTGCTCACTCCGGTCGGCATCACGGGTGTCACCGAGTCGACGGTGGTCCCGTCTCCGAGCGTTCCCGGGGAATTCTTGCCCCAGCACTTGACTGCGCCTATGTCGGTCAGCACGCACATTGTTCCACCGCTCCCGGCGTGAATGTCGGTCGCGCCGGTGATGTCGGTATTCAGTGCCGGCGCTGTGACCTGGTCATACCATCCGGACGAGTTGAGGATGAGTCCCCAGCAGGTGACCGTACCGTCGGCGAGAAGGGCGCACGTGCTGCTTTCCTCAGCCGCAACTGCAACCGCGTTGACGACACCCGGTACCGCGACCGGGACCGCTGAGTTGTCGGTCGTCCCGTCACCGAGTTGGCCGTTGCTGTTGCGACCCCAGCATTGAACTCCGCCATCGTCGAGAACGGCGCACACGTGGTACAAGCCGACCGAAATGTCTGTTGCCGCAGAGATGGCTGTGACTGGTGACGGCGGGTTGGAATCAAAAAGGCCGCTGATCGTTCCGTTTCCGAGCTGCCCGAAGTCGTTGCGACCCCAGCACTCGAGGTGACCGTCGGCGAGGATCACGCAGGTAGTGTTGCTTGAGCTCGCGTCGATATCGGTCGCGCCCGTAATCTCCGGCACGAATTCGGGGACGAGTGATGGGTCATTGTCGTCACGCCTGTCCGCACCCCAGCAAACGACCTCACCACTTTCGACGATCGCACATGTGTGGTGATAGCCAGCCGTAAGTCGTGTGGCGCCGGCGAGAGCGTCGACCGGTTCCGTTACCTCCACGTCAAACGTCCCCGAAGCCGTGTTACCTGCTGGGTCGCTTGCGGAACAGGCCACCGTTGTCACTCCGACTGGGAACAACGAGCCCGAGTCAGGACTGCAGCTCACCGGGACGACGCCTGCTACTGCGTCGACCGCTGTTGCCACGAAGGTGACCGTTGCCCCGCTTGCGCTGGTGGCCTCCGTTGTCAGAGTTCCAGGGAGCGAGAGCACTGGCGGCTCAGTGTCGGGTGGCGCGGGAGGAGTGCATGCTGACACGGCTACGGTCAGCGCAGCGGTCAGGAGCGACACGGTTTGCTGCAGCGATCGCGCAGTTCCATGTCGTCCGCTAGATCGATTGGCTTTGTTTCGACGGTTGATACGCACCGGAGACCTCC
>DORQ01000348.1:0-4589 GCA_003514205.1 Acidimicrobiaceae bacterium | reverse complement strand
GGAGTGTGCATGGTGTTCAATCCCGATGAAATCGGGTGAATTCCCTAATCTGTGGTCTCCCTCCGACCTCAAACATGCAGGTGCCGAGGGTGAGCGTCGAAGGTCACACCTACGATGGACCCCAACGTTGCCACCCACGAATTCTTCGCCGTCACCTGCATCGCAGCCGTCACGCTCATCGGCCGCGAAGCCAAGTCAAAGTTCGCCTCCGTCAGCACCAGCATCTGAGCAGAGGATCACTCGGACCGCTGCCGGAGAAACGTCATCGCAGCGAGTACCCGCCGATGAATATCTGGAGTTCGCACGAGCCCCAGTTGATCAAAGATCGCTGTCACGTGGGTCTCCACGGTCCGCTCACTCATGCATCGCTGCTCGGCAATTCCTCGATTCGAACGACCTTCTGCCACGAGCTTCAGCACTTCTAGTTGGGCCCCCGTCAGTCGATCGAGAGGATCGTCCGGGAAGCGACGACCGAACAGTTTGCGCACAACTTCGGGGTCCAACACGACCTCCCCGTGGGCAACCCTGCGCACAGCGGTGAGCAATTCGGGGAAACTGGCGACGCGGTCTTTCAGGAGGTAGCCGATTCCGCCCGCACACGACTCAAGGAGTTCCTTCGCAGTCGAGGTTTCGACCTCTTGTGACAGGAGCAGCACACCAACGCCCGTTGCCCCCGCTTGTAGTGCCTTCGCGGCCACTATCCCCTCGTTGGTGAAGGTTGGCGGCATACGGATATCCAGTATCGCCACCGAGGGCCTGAGGCGTTGGACTGCAGCGAGGGTTCCAGGCAGATCCTGGGACTCTCCAATCACCGCGACGCCTTCTCCTCTGAGCACTCGAATCAGGAGATCTCGAAACAGCGACGAATCATCTGCGACTACCACAGAGATGGCTTCCTGAGGGGCGTTCAGTCCACGGCCTACTGGGCCAGAGGGCGGACGCATCAGATCATCGACAACGGGCACTTCATTGATTATTGCGAGTTCAGTCATGGGAATGACTCCTAAGCGAGAGGAATATTGATGCCCGTCCTCTTTTGTGCAGCTATCTGGAACTCAGCGAGTGGCCAGCCACTGGATCTTAGGGTTCCACGAGTGAGTACCTCCCGAGAAGTTGCCGTCTGGATCGCGAACGAAGATCGATACTGGTCAACGATGATCGATGTCCGGAATCGACTGGGAACGTGCCGCGAATGCAGGTACCCCCCGCCGCTGAGGAGTCGAGGGTCAAGTTCCCCCCGAGCGTCTCGACACGATCTCGAAGCCTCTCAAGCGAGCCCCCAGCGGACCACGCAGCGCCTCCTCGTCCATTGTCGGACACCTCGAGAACGAACTCGTTCTCCAAGGTCGTCCCGGTGACTCGAACAAGGTTTGACTCCGAGTGCTTTGTCGCGTTCGCCAATCCTTCTGAGGCCAAGAAGTACGCTGCGAGCTCGATGGCCCGGTCGAAACGCTCGTCCTCGATCTCGATCCGAACTGCGATCGGACTGGACTCACACAACGACTCCACGGCTGCGCGCAACCCAGATTGAGCAAGCACCGACGGATAGATGCCTCGGGCAAGGTCTCGAAGGTCGTTCATCGCCAACTCGAGGTCGGCCCTCGTTTGTTCGACCAGCGCCAGCGTTTCAGCGCATTCGGTCCGGGCCGCCGCCATGGACAGGGTCAATGCAAGGGCCGCCAATCGTTGTTGGGCACCATCATGCAGATCCTGTTCAACACTACGACGCGCCTGATCCGCCTCCTCCAAGAGTCGCCGCCGGGACTCAGTGAGGGCGAACCGCTGCGCCAGTAGATTGGCCTGTAGATGAGCGCGCTCTATTGCCAACGACGCGACACCCAAGAACGCAGCAGTTCGTTCTGGCACCTCGCGTTCAGAGCCGCTCCACAAGAACGCTGCCAGCGTCTTTCCGCCCGATCGGACTTCTCGAGTGTGTGGAGAGTGCGCATCTGGAGGTTCAACCGGCCGTCCCACGACATCAACGAAGGTCAGTTCCTCATCGAGGTCTACCAGAAACGCCAGTCGGAGTCCGCTGTCGCCAAGGGCAACTCGTAGCACCTCTTGAAGCTTCGCAGGGTTGTTATTGGCACCCATTACCGTCGGCAGATACTCATACCCACCAACCACCACGTAGTCCTGGAAGAGCACGAGCAGCGCCGATCCGGGTATCACGAAGACGAAATATCCAAGAAGGTAGGCAATCCACGCCGGGTCCCCGAAGAGCCGCGCAAACGACGTAAGTGCTGCCAAGAGCGTGACCGCCGGAACAAGGACTACCTCGAGCGCTCGCAAACCTCCTCCAAGCGCGGGTGACGCTCGTCTAGCTCCGAGCCAGAGCGAGAATGCAAGCAGCAGAAGAGCAGTTCCACTCACGAGACCGATCGTGACAAACGCGCCACGATGTACCTCAAGGAAGAACTCTCGTTGTCGCAATGGCACTGAACTGTCGCGTTCTACAAACGCGAAGTTCGCGCACACTATCGCTGTCGCCGCATAGCCACGCCAGACCAGCTCTCGATGGCCTTCCGAATGCACAAAGCTCGGAAGGGAAGCCAACAGCCATGCTCCGATCGTGACGGGCACAAGGACCATGAACACCAGCGGGCGGTGAGTCGGGTTGCCGAGGAGTCTCGTGATGCTTGGAAACCAGCCGGCCCAGCCAGCCTCGCTACATGATGTGCTTGGATAGCAATTCATGACCTCCGCCGCCACAATGAGCAGGACGGTCACTGAGCAGGACAGAAGGAGTGCCCAGCGAGCGATCCGCTCTTGTCCTGTGGTCAGGAGCACCCTGGCTGAGATCCACCACATACCCAAGGACCACGGGATCATGAGCGTCAGCCCGAGAATGCCAAGAATCGCTGACACCCTCTGCTCGCCTGGATCTGCGATTGCGAAGACCAGCGACAAGCACGTGTGACCTGCAGCCACAACCGAGGCAGCGAGGAGGCTGAAGTTGAGAAGCGAAGGGAGCGGGTGACGGCCTGGCACGCGAAACACGAGGTTCACGCTGCGCGAATGAAGGTCCGTCAGGGAACGCATCAGCGGCCGCTCATTACTGCGATCGCTCTCGGTCTCGGGGCCCGGGCGACCTGGTTCGGCCGGGCGACCTGGTTCGTGAGGGTAGTGCCCCACACGGGAAACTCCCGCGGGCAGATCGTCGAAGTGATCTCGCTCCGAGCACTTGAGCCAACACATAGCCATTCTTGCCGAGAGTTCGATTCATTGCATCAGTGTTGGCACGGATATCGCGAGAAGCAGTTCGGACCGACTGCGAGCCTCGTGACCATCGAGTCCAGCACCGGCTCACCACCAAGGGAGCCGAGCTGTGAAGGAGCTACGCGAGGTTGGTAAAGATCTGAGCGGATGGCGCCTGTCGTGTCTCGACCATGCCGACTTTGATGAGACCGTTGAGAAGGCCCGGACCGTCAGACGGCACGATCCCGAGCTCCCTCCACCGATCGCGTGCCTTCGGATTCGCAACACCTTCAACGCTGATGTTTGAGTCCCAGCAGGTCGAATCCGACACGATCCATCCATAGTCTCGAAGGGCGACAGCGAAGATCCTTGCTGTCGACCGCTTCTTTCCAGAGAACTGTCGACTGTCCAGCCAACGCTCAATCTGGTCGTCGGTAATGCGAAGGTTGAATCGCATTCCCTCCGGAACTGTCTTGCTTCTTGCCTCAACGGTGTTCGGCATCGAGTCAGCTTTGCAGTCCTCGGGTCCACCGAGGCGTTCGTATCGACTGCCTGGAACGATCGCGTACCCACAGTCCCGGCCATCCGCAGCAGTTCCCAGCTCACGCTGCTCGCAACCTCTGCCGAAGAGCGGGTTATAGACCTCGTTGTTGAGCGCGTGCCTGATTGCCCCGGTCTCGATCTCGTCCAACGTTGGGAGCAGGGCCAACGGATTCACTGCCCCCAGACCCCGCGCCGCAGTATTCGAGATTCCCGAGTCCTTGCGGAAGTCGCTGATCGCCCCAGCAGGCGTTCGTCCAATGATCGCCTGGCCGACACACAGGTCAACACCAGACGTGTACCCCATCATCCAGTTCTGTGGCTTCTGGCACGCCGAGTCGTTCTGCTTTTGAACCAGCCACAGTCCCCACTCCCGTCCGGTACTTCGATCGACGATGATCATTTCTTGGTCGTTGCCGGCTGAAGGTTCCCAGGTCGGGTTCCATGGGATCGTGTCATCAGCTCCAAGGTTGTGGCCATACATAGAGGTGATCACTCGAAGTCGCTTGGTTTGGTCGGCCGCGTCGTACACGGGCGTCGAGTAGGTGTCGAGCCCTACCGACATATGGCCCCGAGCTGCAGGGTCTCCAAGAAACGCAGCTCGATTCGAGTTGTTGAACCAGTTGTCGGCCCATCGAGATGAGTCCGATCGGAGAGCGAAACAGGCCGCTGGTAGATTCCATGAGGTTGAGGGAGCGTAGACCCGCCCGGCGGCCGGCTGAGTACCGTCACACGGATTCGGTTCCACTATCGGGCCCGGCGTACATGCAGACAGTGCGCCGATCAGCGCAACGACGAGAATGATCCCGAGTAGAACCCGGTTCGATGCCCTCATGGTGATCCCTTCGAGT
>DORQ01000201.1 GCA_003514205.1 Acidimicrobiaceae bacterium | reverse complement strand
GCCGCAGCAGGCTCCGCCGATGCCACAGCAGGCTCCTCCCATGCCACAGCAGGCTCCTCCCATGCCACAGCAGGCTCCTCCCATGCCGCAACAGGCTCCTCCCATGCCACAGCAGGCTCCTCCCATGCCACAGCAGGCTCCTCCCATGCCTCAGCAGGATCCGTTTGCGGCACCACCAGCCCCTGAAGGTGGATTTCCGCCACCACCGCCACCTTCGCCTGGGCAGTAGGTCGAACACTCCACTTGACGCTGACACCGCGTCCGCTGCGGAGTGTTCGAGTGATATAGCGCCACAGGGCTTGAGCTTTGATTGAGTTTGCTGTTGCCGTGCCTGCGATCACGCTGCCAAGTCGAGCGGCGCAGCAACAGAGCGCGCGGCGCTGAACGAGCACCCACTTCCAGTTTCATAGAATGTGGCCAGCTGTGCCTCACAAACGAATCGAGCATCAGGTCATGGGTGCTCGATGGCACTGATCGTGTAGTCAATCGCAAAGGGCTGAGAGGGCAATCATGAGTTCCGTTGACCAAGTTCGAGAAGAAATTGCTGAGTTGCTGGCGCGTCCCGACTGGACAGCACCGGCTGCGTTCGGACTCGGATTCGCCACGCTGGTTGACCCTGGCACTGAGCCCATCGATCTGCAGCACTGCAAAGTGCTGGACGTGCGGTTTCCGTCGACAAACCGAGATGAGAATCTCGGCTTCGTAGCAATGCTGCAGCACCTTGGCGGATATGAGGATGATTCATCAGTAGTTGTTGAGCGATCAGTTCTGGCAACTGCGATGGAGAAGCTGGCGCCTGTCACCTCAGATGGGGGCTCTCACCCAAATGCGGAACTACTCCCCGTGTTGGCCTCGATTGACCCGACGCAGGCATCTCCCCTTGGGACAGTGCGGGTGCCGGTTCTTTGCACGATTGCTGATCTGCAGGCACCTCCGCGCGATGTCGTAGAGGTGTACCTACGCCTCCACCTGCTTTCCACCCGGAGAGTCGCGCCCCACGGTTGCAGCCTCGAAGGCCAGTTTGGTCTGCTCAACAACGTGGTCTGGACTGATCGAGGTCCTGCAGATCCTGAGTCATTCCCGGCCGTTCAAGCGCGTCTCATTGCTCGGGGA
This sequence comes from Acidimicrobiaceae bacterium, assembly GCA_003514205.1. Taxonomy (GTDB): domain Bacteria; phylum Actinomycetota; class Acidimicrobiia; order Acidimicrobiales; family Microtrichaceae; genus UBA11034. Next base: position 4,310 of record DORQ01000201.1, on the reverse strand, counting down.
GAGCAGATTTCAGTTCGATCTCTCGACAAGTTCCCACCGATGTTGGACTACGTCGTGCCATCCGGAGTTCGAGTCGCTGACGCGTCTCGCGTTCGATTGGGTGCGCATCTGGCCGAGGGCACCACGGTCATGCATGAAGGATTCGTGAACTTCAATGCTGGAACTTTGGGCACAGCAATGGTGGAGGGCCGAATCTCCGCAGGGGTGGTGGTGGGCGCCAACACTGATCTTGGCGGGTCGGCGTCCATCATGGGCACCTTGTCGGGAGGCGGGAAAGAGGTGATCTCCGTGGGGCAGGGCTGTTTGCTCGGCGCCAACAGCGGCCTTGGCATATCCCTTGGCGACAACTGCATCGTTGAGGCCGGCCTCTACATCACCGGCGGTACTCGAGTTACGTTGCCCGACCGATCTGTTCGAAAGGCGGCCGAACTCTCCGGTCGTTCCGACATGTTGTTCCGCCGCAATTCCCAAACGGGGACAGTAGAGATGATCGCTAGAGGAAATGCCTGGAGCGAGGGGCTCAATGAGTCGCTCCACGCGAACGACTAGCTCTTGAAGACGTTCCAATCGCAGTTGCCCGATCGGCATTGACCGGGCAACTGCGATTCAACCTAGCTCGGAGGTCGACGCTCTGGCATCGACCACGGGCGTTGGGTACTAGAGCGCCCGAAGTACCGTGACCACTTTGCCGAATAGGTCGACTTCATCTGCGCCAAAGACCATTGGGTCAAACTCAGGATTCGCCGCAGTCAGCGTGATCTTGTTCCCGTCTTTGGAGAAGGTCTTCACTGTCGCTTCCTCTCCGGGAATTCCAATCACAACGATTTCCCCGTTCTGTGCGGTTGGTTGGCGACGAACGACTACGTAGTCGCCGCTGTGGATGCCAGCATTAATCATCGATTCACCCCGTACTCTCAGCATGAAGAGTTCGCCGTCGCCGGTGAACGCTGCGGGGAGCGGCATGAGTTCTTCGACATTCTCTGTGGCGATGACCCCAGTTCCAGCGGCGACATCGCCGACCAATGGGACGTGTTTCACCGCCGCACGGTCACCAGTTGCTCCCGAGTTCGGGTCGAACCGAACCTCTATTGCTCGTGGCTTAGTTGCGTCTCGTCGAAGGTATCCCATTCGCTGAAGACTCTTGAGATGCGAATGAACTGTAGACGGTGAGGCCAGCCCAACAGCAGTGCAGATCTCCCGGACCGAGGGTGGATACCCACGCTCACTCACGGTCGTCTCGATGAAGTTCAGTACGTCTCGCTGACGCCCTGTGAGTGGCTCGGGCTCGCCACCGTGATGGCTGAGCGAGGTTCGTGCCCGTTCTGGAAGTGATGGTGTTGAGGAAGTCATAGTGGCCCTTCTGTGGCGGCTGTCCTACGTGCTTGCTGCCTGAGGCGAGTTGTAGCTAGTTCGAACAGGCGTTCAGAGTGTACCACAGAAAGAAACAGATGTTCGACCTTGACAGCGAACAATTGTTCGTGTGTACTAGCGAACAGTTGTTCGGACGACTGCTCGGCTTCAGTGTCAGTGGTCTCAGAGAAGATGGTCGACATGGCAGTTCACTTCAACCCACCAACCACATACCTGGCCTCGAAACAAGATCGTCCGGCGCACCTCTCGCTCGTCCGAGAGGCGCGGCCGAGTTCATCCTCGGCCGCCTCAAACCCAGGTCGCGCTTCGCAAATGGAGAAGGTGTACCTTCGTCGACGGATTCTCGTCGGGATCGTTGTGGGGCTGCTTCTGGCGCTCGTTCTGGTGCTTCTGCGGGGCGGCGTTTCGTCCTCAGCCGGTCGGAGCGAGAGCAAGGTAGGGACTGATCGAGTCGAGTTGGCTTCAAGTTCCACCTATCAGGTGAGGTACGGCGACACTCTGTGGACCGTGGCGACCAGGATGAACCTCGATATTGATACCCGCGAGGTAGTTGCGCGACTCAGTGAGGCAAATGGTGGCTCGAATCTGATGGCGGGTCAGGAGCTGAAGATTCCAGCAGATCTTCTCGCCGAAGCCCATTCCTGATGATCAGCCGGGGGTGTTAGGGCTTTGCGTGAGATATCTTCCAAGAACGGTCCCCTCCGGGCCAATCGCCAGTCTGGAGAGCTTGACCTGGCGATGGTGGGGCAGCGAACTTCTCACCGGACGAGACTCCGCACCTCCGGCAATGCTTGGTGCCATGGAGAAGTTCCACTCATCGACGAGGTCCTGTTCGCTCAATTGGCCAAGCAGGTTCGGGCCGCCTTCGCAAAGAACGCTTCTCACGCCGCAGGTGCGGAGCTTCTGCAGGAGGATGATGAAGCCCTCGGATCCAGGTGAGGCAATGGAGAATCTCGGCACGCCACAACGAAGTTGCTTCCGAGAGCTCTCAAGCGCCTCGGCTGCTGCTGGGATTCCAAACGTATCTGACGAGCGGCTGACGACCATCAGAGCTATCTCTGGGTCCTGCGATCGAGCTTCCCGTTGGGCAGCGAGTTCAGCGGACGGCTCACGCGGAAGGCGGTATTGCTCAGCTCGTGCGGTGCCCGCGCCGACCAGGATGACATCAGCCTGTGCGCGAAGCGAACGGAACATCATGCGATCGGTTGGGCTGCTCATGGCACCGCTGGTTCCGTCGATTACTGCGGCTCCATCCAAGGTAGACACCATGTTTGTGAAGATCCACGGGCGTTCTGCAGTGGGCTCGCGGATCTCGGATCCCGCAATCTCGGGAATCTCTGACAAGTCGGTGAGGTTGATGACCTTGAATGTCTGGTTTGTCTTCACTGCAACTCCGATTGAGACTGGGCCGAGAAGTTCTCGATCGTCCCGGGTCAGGTTATCCCCTGACTATTCCCAAGCTGTGGACACACGGAAGTTACTGAGATGCGCTGGGATTGCACTGGGCACACCCTCAAGCCGGGCGATTCGCCTACTCTGCGTAGTCGGGCAGGTACCGTTGGTGATTCTTGCTTCGGTGATCGCAGACTGTTGTGGAGAACTCGGGCGATATTCACAGTCGCGTCCACTTTTGTCTCACAGGCCAAGTTCCCTAGAGTGCAGAAACGGACTGGGGTGTACGCGACCGGATGGTGGCTCTTCCGCAACAGTTGGCAGGCGGAACATTGGTCTAGGAGATCCGGCACGGCTGGGGCGTCACAGGTCTGGCGTCGTTGTCGGGGCGTATCTCTGCCTGGTTGCTTGTGCCCCAGTCCATTCGAAGTCGAAAACCCTTCTAGCCTTGTATCTACGGGTTAGTTCCGAGGCAGATGTGTGTATTTGCCTCCAACCGTTCCCAATTCTGTGTACTGGAGCTTGCAAATGTCCTTGACTGATCGTCCCTTCGGTGTCGGCTTGCGTCGCGAGTTCTCAACGCCAGGCGTCGACCCTTACGAAACGATCGAGTGGGGAGTCCGAGATGCTCGCATCACGGACTATCGAGATGGGTCTGTCTCATTTGAACAACTTGGGGTTGAGTTCCCGTTGTCGTGGTCGGTGAATGCGTCGAACATCGTTGCTCAGAAGTACTTTCGAGGACCCTTGGGTAGCCCCGAACGGGAGCATTCGCTTCGGCAGGTGATCGACCGTGTTGTCGACACAATTGTGATGTGGGGAGACCGCGACGGCTACTTCACCGACGACCACGAACGCGAGACCTTCTCAAGTGAACTGAAGACGATTCTCGTGACTCAGCGTGCTGCGTTCAATAGCCCAGTGTGGTTCAACATTGGCGTGCCTGGTGTTCCAAATCAGGCCTCGGCGTGTTTCATTCTGAGCGTGGATGATTCAATTGATTCGATCCTGAATTGGTATCGCGAGGAAGGCATCATCTTTAAGGGCGGATCAGGCGCTGGAGTCAACTTGAGCGCTATTCGAGGCTCTGACGAACTACTCAAGGGCGGCGGAACTCCCTCTGGGCCAGTGAGCTTCATGCGAGGTGCAGATGCCTCTGCGGGAACGATCAAATCTGGCGGAAAGACCCGCAGAGCAGCGAAAATGGTCATTCTTGATGTTGATCACCCAGACATTGAGGAGTTTATTGAGTGCAAATCGCGGGAGGAGCGAAAGGCTCGAGCACTCGCCCAAGCTGGGTTCGACATGGATCTCGACGGGGCTGATTCCTACAGCGTGCAATATCAGAACGCCAATAACTCTGTTCGAGTGAGCGATGAGTTCATGGCAGCAGTTGCGGCAGACTCTGAGTGGCCCTTGGTATCGCGCACGACGGGCGAGCCAGTGCGTGTCGTTCGTGCCCGCGACCTCATGCGCAAAATCGCAACAGCCGCTTGGGAGTGTGCCGATCCGGGAATCCAGTACGACACGACGATCAACCGATGGCA
>DORQ01000060.1:3236-3704 GCA_003514205.1 Acidimicrobiaceae bacterium | reverse complement strand
CCGATGTGGCTCGTGGTTCGCGTTTCAGGAATTCGGCATCGTTCCCGATGTGGTGACGATCGCCAAGGCCCTCGGAAATGGCATGCCGATCGGCGCCTGCTGGGCCCGAGCGGAAGTTGCCGAGGTGTTCGAACCGGGCGACCACGGAACCACCTACGGAGGTCAACCGCTCGCTGCTGGCACCGCTCGGGCAGTGCTGGAGGTGATGATCGCCGAGGACGTTCCCCGACGGGCACGGGAACGAGGGGCGCAGCTCATGGGGCTGCTTCGAACAGTGGAGGGGATCTCTGAAGTACGCGGGGTGGGCTTGCTGATAGCTGCGGAACTGGCGGATGCACCAGCGGCAGCAGTCAACGCTGCACTCCTCGAAGCTGGAGTGGTGGCCAACGCTGTGACGCCCACTGCGATTCGATTCGCACCCTCGCTCCTCATCACCCCTGAGGAAGTGGAGCTGGCAGTTCATACGCT
>DORQ01000060.1:0-3040 GCA_003514205.1 Acidimicrobiaceae bacterium | reverse complement strand
TCGTCCGAAACATCGATGGCTTCGCCGAAAGACAACCCACGGATATGACCCGACATTTTCTGGAGATCAACGATCTCTCACCAACTGAGATACAAACCGTGCTCGACCTCGCAGAGGATCCTGCACCTGCGCTGTCTCTGCAGCGCAAGGGTGTGGCGCTCATCTTTGAGAAACCCTCAGCACGAACGCGCCACTCGATGGAAATTGCAACCATCGAGCTGGGCGGGCATCCGGTGTATGTGCGGCCCGAGGAGGTCGGCCTTGACGTCCGCGAGACAACAGAGGACGTCACCAGAACCTTGATGGGCTATCACGCCGTCATCGCCGCTCGAATCTTCGAGCACTCCAAGCTTGAGCGGATGGCCTCGGTCTCCAACGTGCCAATCGTAAATCTGCTGAGCGACGACGCTCATCCCATTCAGGTACTGGCAGACCTGCTGACCATGCGACATGAGTTTGGTCGAATCGACGGCCTGACGGTGGCCTACGTTGGCGATGCAAACAACATGGCGCGGTCCCTCGCAATTGGGTGTTCGATGCTTGGCGCAACACTTCGAATTGCTCACCCCTCAGGGTATGGATTCAGTGAGGTAGCGAAGGCTGCGCTGCAAGCAGCAGGTGCGGATCCCATCATTTTGGGCTCTCCGATCGAGGCAGCCAACGGTGCCGATGTGGTGTACACCGACGCCTGGTTCTCCATGGGCCAGGAGGCTGAGATGGCTCAACGTCGCTCCGACTTCGCTGGGTTCCAGGTGACTGAGGAGGTGATGGCCTCGGCGAAGCCAAGTGCGATCTTCATGCACTGCCTGCCGGCCCATCGCGGTGATGAAGCTGCGGATTCCGTTCTCGACGGGCCAAGCAGCCGGATTTGGCCTCAGGCGCACAATCGACTGCATTCGGCTCGCGGCCTTTTGGCGTGGCTGACTGGAGCGGAGAGGTGAGTACGCGAATGAGTAAGACCGCACGACAACATCGAATAGCGCTGTTGCTTGAAGAGAACCAGATCACTAACCAACTCCAGCTCGTTGAGCACCTTGGCGCCGAAGGAGTCGTGGTGAATCAAGCGACAGTCAGCCGAGATCTTGAGGAGCTCGGTGCGATCAAGATTCGCGTACCCGGAGGAGAAACTGCCTATGCAGTCCCAGAACACCCATCCCAGCAGGTCACCTCTACCGAGCACCTTCGCAGGGTGATGGGGGACTGGGTGGTGGAAGTGGATCGCAGCGGAGATCTTGTTGTACTGCGGACCCCACCTGGATCGGCCCACGTGGTTGCCTCAGCGATTGACCGATCAGGGCTCGATCCCGTCGGGACGGTCGCTGGGGACGACACGCTGCTCATTGTTGCTCGCGAAGGCAACGGCCCATCGCTCGCGGCCGAGCTTGCTGACCTCGCCGGCCTCAGTTCTGATTGAAGCCCAGTTCTGATTGAAGCCCAGTTCTACTTGACGCACCGGTCCGGCTAACTTGCCTGGTCGGGAACCCCCAGAATGACCCGTCCGCATCACGGTCAACCCACCCCAACTCGCACATCAACTCGAAGAATAAAGGAACACAATGGCCAAGAAAGTAGTGCTGGCATACAGCGGCGGACTCGACACCTCGGTGGCAGTGCGGTGGATGATCGAGAATCTCGGCTGTGAAGTCGTGTGTTTGTCGGCAAACGTTGGACAGGAAGGCACACTCGAGGGCAATCGAGAGAAAGCCCTTGGAGCAGGGGCCTCCGCGTATGAGGAGCTCGACCTCCGCGAGGAATTCGCACGCGACTACCTCGCGCCGGTCATCAAGGCGAACGCGTTGTATGAGGGCAAATACCCGTTGGTGTCGGCGCTGAGTCGTCCGCTCATCGTGAAACATCAAGTCGCGATGGCTCGAAAGTACGGCGCGGATGGGATCGCCCATGGTTGCACTGGAAAAGGAAACGACCAGGTCCGCTTCGAGGTGTCTTCGATGGCGCTCGCTCCCGACCTTGAGCTCGTGGCCCCAGTAAGGAATTGGGGCTTCACTCGTGAAGATTCTGTGGCCTATGCCGCCGCGCACAACATTGCGGTATCTGCCACCAAAGAGAAGCTGTACTCAATTGACGACAATCTGTGGGGCCGTGCCATCGAGTGCGGTGAGATGGAGGACCCGTGGGCCACGCCTCCCGATGGCGTGTGGCAGCTCACCAAGCGCACTGCGACCGAGCCATGCGATGTTGTGATCTCCTTCGAGCGCGGAGTTCCAGTCGCTGTCGACGGTGTGGCTGCGCCGTTGTGGGAACTCATCGTTGCGTTGAACGAGAAGGTCGGTTCCTACGGCTGGGGTCGGCTGGATATGGTGGAGAATCGTCGGGTCGGCATCAAGAGCCGTGAAACCTATGAAGCGCCGGGCGCGTTGGCAATCATGTTGGCTCATGCTGATCTGGAATCGATCACTGTGGAGCGGGACCTGCAACGCGAGAAGACGCGGCTTGAGTCTCGATACGCCGAACTGGTTTACGACGGATTGTGGTTCAGTCCGCTCAAACTCGCGCTTGATTCCTTCATCGAAGAATCGCAGCGGTTCGTCACCGGTGAGGTTCGTCTCCGTTGTGAACCAGGCCGTGTGTATGTGACAGGCCGCCGCGCGCCAAAGTCGCTGTACGACTATGGGCTGGCTACCTACGATGCTGCGGACCGTTTCCGTCATGCAGATTCAGAGGGTTTCGTGCAACTCTGGGGCTTGTCCGTCAAGACCTGGGCCTCGATTCAGGGAACCTCCCCAGAGGCCTAAGGCCCCGCCCCTTTTTCGGACTCTTCAAGCCGCCCCGATCGGGGACTGCCCAGCCGGTCAGTCGATCTCGGTCCAATCTGTGAGCTCGAACCAGGTTCGTTCTACTGCTGGTCGAGTTGCGGGGAAGACTTCCCGCGCTTGATTCACGAGGAGGTCTGCGGTGTCATAGCGGCTGCTGAAATGGGTGAGCAGGAGGCGCTCAGCTCCGGCCCGAGCCGCAACCTGCGCCGCTTGGCGCGAGGTGGAGTGCGTCCATCGGGCGCCAAGGTCGCTATGTTCATCGGCAT
>DORQ01000185.1:20257-28484 GCA_003514205.1 Acidimicrobiaceae bacterium | reverse complement strand
CGGACCACGACAATTCCTCCCACCCGAACACCCCAACCACCCCGGATGCACGACGGCATAGAGCACCCGCACACCCGAATGCAGGCATCTCACCTGTCCAACTACTCCGACCAGCCGACACTGAACAATCCATGCCAACCAGTTCAGGCCGGGCGGGCCCATTGGGCACCTCAGCGCACAGCGAGACTATCCCGAGCGCGCCGGTGAGCACTCCGAGGGCGGACTAGGTGCGATGTCGGCCTCAGGCTCGTCGCATTGTTCAGCGTTCAACACAATTGGTTCACCATTCACGCCACTTCAGGCAATGAGGAGTCGGTCTGTAATCCCGGTTCCAGCGGGAGCGACTACTCAACCAGGATGATGTACCAGTGCGGCGACCGAGGTTCCGCAACCGGTGCAAGTAGCGAGAGGGGACCGAGGTCCCTCGGCCGACCCGCTACTACCGCCGCCCGATGATCCGCGGGTTGGTGCAAGTATCGAAGCTGATGTTGATCAACCCAAGGACACAGTTTCGGTGTCGGCTCCCGAACGAATAATGCGTCCCGGAAGAGCGTCGGTAGGGACGCCGTCCACGACGATGTCCACCCCTCCGACGATGACACGGTGTACGCCAATTGCCTCTGCCATCAATCGACCGGTGTCGCCCGGAAGATCCGAAACCAGTTCGATGGATCCAGCATCAATGGTCTCTGGGTCAAACAACACGAGGTCGGCGTGGTAGCCAACAGCGATTCTGCCGCGATCCTTCAGCCCAAAGAGTTGTGCTGGGGCATCGGTGAGATGTTGGATTGCACGCTCCATCGAGGTGAGCTTTCGTCCACGAATGCAGTCGCCGATCCATTGGGTGGTGTACGGCGCTCCTGCCATTCGGTCAAGGTGGGCACCAGCATCTGAGCCCCCAATGAGAACGGATGGGTGTTCCCAGGCCTCAGCGCGAAGCCGCCAGGATTCATCGTCATCATCGGTTGGCCCAGGCCACAGAATGGTGGCGCAGTCATCTGCGAGCACAATATCGAGCAACGTGTCGAAGGGCTCGGTGCCGCGTTCCTTCGCGAGGTCGGCGATGAGTTTGCCAGTCAGGCCTTCATTCGCGGCTGAGTAGGTGTCGCCAATGACGTAGCGCTCCCAACCAGCAAGGCGGCTGAAGACACCCGCGTCTGGGGAAGCCGCCCGCTCCTTCATGAACTCCCGTACCTCTGGGTCGCGGAGACATGCCTTTCGCGCTACCAGCGGCAGTGCAAGAATCGGGCCCCAATCTGGCATGAGGTTGAGTGCGCAGAAGTTGAGGAAGCTCATGTTCATGCCCACGAGGATCGGCATGGTGAGCGCCTTGATATGCGCTCCGGCAGCCCGGCAGGTGTCCATCGCTTCGAGCTGGTTCCGGTAGCGGTCAGGGTTGTTGGAGTCCACTGTCAGAACGTTCCAGTTGAGTGGACGCTGGGCTGCAGCGGTGAAGTCGATCATGAATTGGACTTCCTCCTCATCGAATCCATCGAGGCACCCATTCGATGCGAACTCAAGTGTTGTGCCTTCGAGTTCGGAGATGACCTGGGCAAGGGAAAGAAGCTCTTCCTTCTTTGCCCAACGGCTTGCTACAGGTTGGCCATCGCCATCGGAGTGAGTGCGTGCCAAGGTGGTGGAGAATCCGAGCCCACCGGCCTCGATCGACGTACGCAGCAGCGACCGCATCTGATCCATTTGGTCTGGAGTCGGGTCGCTTCCGACCGCAGATGCACCCATTACTCGACGCCGTAACGCGCAGTGTCCAACGAGGAACCCGGCATTCACGGCGATCGATCCGTCCAGACGATCGAGGTACTCGCCGAAGCCATCCCAATCACCATCAACGCCGGCCTCGAGCGCTGCCAGCGGCATGCCCTCAACTTTGGCCAACATCTTTCGGGTGTAGTCAGCGTCATCGGGGCCGAGGGGAGCAAGGGTGAAGCCGCAGTTGCCTCCAATAATGGTGGTGACGCCATGGAGGTTCGATGGTGATGCTGTTGGGTCCCACAACAGCTGTGCGTCGTAGTGGGTGTGAGGGTCAATGAACCCTGGGCACAGCACCTTGCCATTGGCATCATGGATGACCTCGGCGGTCTGATCTTCAGGAGTCTGTGGGCCGTCCCACAGGGCAGTGATTCTTCCGTCCGTGATAGCGAGGCCACCGAGGCGAGCAGTTGCGCCGGTTCCGTCAGCGATCGACGCGTTGTGAATGATCTGGTCGGCCACGGGGGATCTCCTTGTGTGAGTTGGTGGTGGGGGGCCCGTATGTGGGCTGTCGACTTGAGGTTTGTGGCGTCACATCGTCAGGTTTCTGACGCCTCGTCAGAAACCTAATCGTATTGCCTTGCCTTAGCCAGAAGGACGTGTTTGGATGGGCAACCTAAATTTGATTCCAGGGGGAATGATGCGTCGACGCATATTGGCAAGTGTTGTAGCTCTCGTTGCACTGACGGCCGGCTGCGCCGCTGAGGATTCTGAAAAGGCTCAGCAAGAGGTGAACGCTCAGTCCGGATCCACTGGTGCATCGGGCGCAGCCAGCGGCGACCCTGCCGAAGGCACCGCCGCGAAGTTTGGAACCATGGACTCGCCGTGCGGCAAAGGTGACGGCAAAGTCAAGGCAAGCGAGGCCGGTGGCGGTACGGACAAGTTGTATCTGGGTGTCGGCAACGAGCGAAGCTCGGAGATCCGCAACGGCCTCCTCGCAGAGTTTTGGGACACAGCAGTCGCTTTCGCTAAGTGGTGCAACGCCCAGGGCGGCGTTGCTGGCCTTCCGATTGAAGTAGTGGACCTCGATGGCAAGGTCGTCGCTGTGGAGGCCGCAATGGCCAAAGCCTGCACCGGTGTCTTTGCAATTGTCGGTGGTGGTTGGGCCCAGGACAACCAGATCTTCTCCGGCAAGGACGGGTCCGACTTCCATAAGTGCAAGTTGATTGCCATTCCCGGATTCGCGGTCTCAACCGATGTGTCCGAGGGCAATGGACTTGTTCAACCGATTCCCAACCCTTCCTATGTGCGAGCTACTGATTGGCACGAAACGCTGGCCAAGCTCTACCCAGACAAGATCGACAACTACGGAGTGGTCTATGGCACTCTTCCTTCGATTGAACAGAACAAGGAGCAGGCGATCGGTGTCGCTAAGACCGTTGACGGCTTTGGAAACTTCGGTGCAGTCTCCTACAACCCGATCGGCGCACAGGACTGGGGAGTTGTGGCGCAGCAGGTTCGGGACGCAAATCTCGAGCTGGTGTATTTCGCTGGAGAACCTGCGAATCTCAGCAAGTTCGGCCAAGCGCTCAAGGATCAGGACTACAAAGGCATTGTGTATGCCGACGCAAATCAGTACGACCAAGTCGTGATTGATGCCTCAGGTCCTGCAGCAGTCGAGGGCCTTGTGATCCGAATTGCATCGCACCCGTTTGAAGAGGGCGATAAGTGGCCAGCGACTCAGCAGCTCTTGGAGATACTGAAAGACGGCAATCCGGCGGGCAAGGTAGCGAGCCTCAACACGCAGGCCTTCTCCGCATGGTTGTTGTTTGCTCAATCAGCGAAAGCTTGCGCTAGTAAGGGCGAGATCACTCGGGACTGCGTGCTCACTGAAGCAAAGTCAGTGAAGGACTGGGATGGTGGCGGACTTCACACACCCACAAATCCTGGAACAAACGAGCCCCCCCGGTGCTCAATGGCCTTGCAGATCAAGGACGGAAAGTTCGTCAGGCTGTTTCCTGAGCTCGGCTCCAAGGATGACAATGGCGATGGATTTGCCTGCACAGAAACAGAGCCAGTCACGATTACGGGCGATCTCGGCAAGGGCAACGTTGACCCGAGCCGCACCGCCTAGTTGTCGCCTCACGTATCGAGGCCGAGGTTGATGTCCATCAGTTCTCCACCCACTGTCGTGCGAACGGTGGGTGGAGAGTGGTCCCCAGTTTCGGAGTCTGCCACGGGCAGTATGATCGGGCGAGGGGTCATTACTCAGTGATTGCACTGCTTTCCCTTGACTGGGAGAAATTCCTTAACTTCACCGTCTCGGGCATTGTCATTGCGGCAATCTACGCAATCGCGGCCAGCGGCCTGGTGGTGACCTACACCACCTCGGGGGTGTTCAACTTCGCCCATGGGGCATTTGGCATGATGGCCGCCTTCACCTACTGGCAGGTACACGCCCCAGTGGATCGAGGTGGGTGGGGTTGGTCCACCCCCGCAAGTTTCGCGTTTGTGCTGCTAGTCGCGGCACCGCTGTTTGGGGTGTTCATCGAGCGCGTCATCATGCGTGGATTGGAGGGCGCGTCGGAAGTAGTGAAGATCGTGGTCACTGTCAGCTTGATGCTGGCCCTGCTCGGGTTGCAGGCCTGGATTTGGCCCTCGACGACCACAAGGGCGTTCCCGCGATTGTTCGAGGGGTGGAAAGTCAACATCGCTGGAACAAACATCACGGCACAAACGCTGATCGTGCTGGGCTCGGCGCTACTCGTTGCACTGTTACTGCGCTTCGTGCTGTACAAAACCAGAATCGGCGTCACGATGCGCGCTGTGGTGGATGATCGGGCGCTCGTCCAACTCAACGGCGGGCGACCCTATCGGGCCTCGATGACTGCCTGGGCCCTTGGCACGACGCTTGCAGCACTGTCGGGAATCCTCGTGGCACCCACCCTCGACTTCAACCCGCTGACGCTGACGTTGATGGTCGTGAACGCGTACGCCGTAGCCGTGTTTGGAAAGCTCAAAAGCCTTCCGCTGGCATTCGCTGGCGCGCTCATCCTTGGCCTTGCGGAGTCGTATTGCGCCATGATCATCAAGTCTGATCAGGCCTTGTTTGGCCTCAACATCGGAAACCTGAAGTATGCGATCTCGCCCATTTTCCTCTTCCTCCTTCTTGTCTTCCAGCCTCAGGCGCGGCTGCGCTCCGCTGGGGTCCAACGAGTCCGGGAGTCGTGGAGAGTTCCGTCGCTGAAGCTCGCAGCGATTGGCGGTGTTGCGATTGTGGTCGTGGCATTTGCCTTGGTCGACCTGATTCGCACCGATATCGATCGCGCTCCGATTGAAGCAGGGCTCATCTTTGCAATCGCGGCGTTGTCGCTCGTGCCCCTCACAGGGTTCGCAGGCCAGATCTCACTCGCCCAGCTGAGTTTCGTGGGAATTGGTGCGGTGGTCATGAATCGGGTGGGAACCAATGGCCCGACGTTGGGCGGCGCAATTCTTGCAATGGCGGTGTGTGCAATAGTCGGTGCAATCATTGCGCTCCCTGCTCTTCGTCTCACGGGCATCTATCTCGCGCTGAGCACAGCAGCCTTCTCGCTGTTTATGACCACGATGTTCTTTGAGCAGTCATCGATCATGCCTGGCGGGACGATCACCGTTCCTGGACTCGACCTTGGCTTCTTTCACTCAAAGACTCATGGGGATCAGGTCATTCTGCTGGCCATCGTGTTCGCGGTGCTGGGAGTGTTCGTTGTGTGGCTTCGCAGAAGCTCAATGGGTCGTCGACTCACCGCGATGAAGGACAGCCCAGTTGCGTGTGCGACGTTGGGGTTGGACCTCACCCGAACCAAGATCGGAGTTTTCTCGCTCTCAGCCGCGATGGCCGGGTTGGCGGGGGCCTTGATGAATCGATCGGTGATCCCAGGGGAGTTCGCTTTGACCTCCTCAATGGCGGTCACCATGCTGGCCGTGGTTGGTGGCATTGGAGCAGTTGGCGGAGCGCTCTTCGGTGGCATGCTTCTGGGGCCATTCCAAACGCTGGTTCCGACACTGATGGCGAACAACGCTCTTGGCGTGTTCAAGTTCTTTGAAGTGGCCGTCAAGGATCTAATGCGTGTTGCTCCGGGCATGATGGGAATCAGCCTCGGAAAGAACCCAAGCGGTGCAATCTCCCAGCTTGGAGATGCATTCCGACCGGTGGCTGGGTCCCGGGAGGCTTCAGCCGTGGCTGTAGGCGGCCCAGCGTTGTTGTGGCTCCTCGCCCGAAGCGGAACGATCAATAACTGGACCTTCGTGGCCTGCTTGGTCGTCGCTGTGCTTGCAGTCATTCCAGCGGTTCCGACGCTGATCCAGCCCATCCCAGGTGGTCGGGCGCTTCCGGCCGGTATGACGGCGATCGCGATGCTGGTGGGAGTTGGCTTGATCGACTGGTCAACTGCGTTCACAAGTTCTGGAATGCGGATTCTTGGGATCTTCGTTGCAGTTGGAGTCACTGCCGCTGCCGTCCGAGCAGTTCACGGAGCGATGCCTCCCCTCGGTGCCGAACCGGGCCCGAACCCCGACATGGTCGGGATTCACGATCCGCTCAGCCTGTCAGATGTCCACGAGGCGGAACGGGCGATTGGCGTGAAGGAGGCCGATTTTGGCCCCGCTGCTTGAAACTCGAGCGCTGACCGTGAAGTTCGGCGGGCACTTGGCTGTGTCCAAAGTGGACCTGACAGTGGACGCGGGCGGAATTGTGGGGCTCATCGGTCCGAATGGCGCTGGCAAGACGACCACGTTCAACATGATCTCAGGAGTGCAAACGCCAACCTCTGGCTCAGTTCACCTCCAAGGTCAGGATGTTTCCAAAGTCGGCGCTCATCAGCGTGCTCGGCTCGGGATTGCGCGTACCTTCCAGCGTCTTGAGGTGTTCAGTTCGATGACGGTTCGGGAGAACGTGCTCGTTGGTGGAGAGATTCGAGAGAGTTGGGCTCGTCGGACGCCCGCTGGTCCGCAGTTGTTGGCCCATTCGAATGCGGATCTCACGCTCGCCGAAGAGGTCGAACTCCTACTAGAACGTCTGCAAATCTCGAATCTGGCTGATTCGCTGGTCGGTGAGCTCCCGACGGGCTCAGCCCGGTTGGTTGAGCTCGCACGGGCATTGGCAATTCGCCCAAAGCTCCTCCTCTTGGATGAACCTGCCTCTGGCCTGGACGAAACCGAAACGGAACACTTCGCTGACCTTCTTGTTGAGCTGGCCACTGCGGGGCTGGGTATCCTCCTTGTGGAACACGATGTTCCGCTCGTTATGAAGGTGTGCTCGAACATCTCCGTACTCGATTTCGGGCAAATCATCGCCACGGGTACACCCAAGGAGATTCAGAACAACCAAGTCGTGTTGGATGCGTATCTCGGATCGGGGGAGGGCGCCCATGGATAGCTCGCCCCTTCTTGAGCTCCAAGGCGTTCGCGCGTGTTACGACACGATCGAGGTGCTCCATGGCGTGGATCTTGCTGTTCCTGCTGGCAAGGTACTTGCCTTGCTCGGCCCCAATGGCGCGGGCAAGACGACAACGCTCAAGGTGGCGTGTGGTCTGATCCCTCCCTCGGCGGGCAAGGTAGTGCTGGCTGGTCGAGACTGCACCGGGGTGCGCCCTGAGGAGCTTGCGCGGCGTGGTCTTGTCACAATCCCCGAAGGCAAAGGCGTCTTTCCCAATCTCACCGTTCGCGAGAACCTCCAGGTCGCCACCTACTCGGGTCGCAAGCTGAGCGAGGTCGAAGCAATGAGCTACGAGCGCTTTCCGCGACTCGGCGAGCGCCGCAACCAACTCGTTGGAACGATGTCGGGTGGCGAACAACAGATGTTGTCGATGGCCCGCGGGCTCGCCTCGAATCCAGCGCTGCTGTTCCTCGACGAATTGTCGATGGGGCTTGCGCCGCTCGTTGTTGAGGAGCTGTACGGAATCGTGGCGCAGATCGCCCACAGTGGAGTCTCTATCTTGGTGGTTGAGCAATTTGCTCGAACGGTTCTGGGAGTCGCCGACTATGCAGCGATCATGGTTCACGGCCAGGTCAGAGCGATTGGGTCCCCCGCCGAGATTGAACAAGAACTGTCAGCCGCTTACCTAGGCGGCTAAGGATCGTGGCACTCGCCACGCAAGTGTGAGTAGAGGAGAAAGACAATGGACGACAACAAGGCTCGGATCGACGAGTTCACCGCAGAGATTCACTCGATGAAACTGAAGGCGGGGGGCGCCGAGAGCGAGGCTCGGCTGCTGCTCGTGGGCGTGCTACTTGCCGTTGCCGGCCTGGCGCTGGCGATCTACGGCGGAATCATGGTTCAAAGTGATTCCAACGAATTCAACCAACGGTCGTTCATGGCGACTGGCAGTTTCCTCGGACTGGCGCTCATCATCTCAGGCGCAGCGCTCTTCATTCGGTTCTCCCTCGCCCGGTATATGCGGTTCTGGATGATTCGACTAGTGCATGAGAGCCGCGCCAACACCGACCGCCTAGTTGCGGCAATCGAGTCGGCTGCTGGGGA
>DORQ01000185.1:18068-20074 GCA_003514205.1 Acidimicrobiaceae bacterium | reverse complement strand
TCTGCAGTAAGGCTGATTTGCGGTAGTGGAGCGCCACCTTTAGATTGTGTACGGATTCACAAGCGGTCGCGACTGTCGCGAACGTCAACGAAACGGGCAGCGATGAGCAGCGACAACAAACGCGAGTTCAATCGACAGTTGTCTTCCTCGCACGGTTCTTTTGAGCTTGTGCTCGGTCCGGGATTTTTCGCACTTGCTGGATTCTTCATCGATCGAAAGCTGGGAATCACTCCCATGCTCACGGTGATTGGTGCGGTCATTGGTGTGGTCGCCGTGGTCGTGACGATGTACTACCGCTACCAGACAGCGATGGCCACCCACGCGCAGCTGGCTGAGAACGCGGTTGGCACCCATGAAGAGCAGCGGGCCGCATGAGCGACAACAACGTGTTGCTGACCCGCCTTGAGGGTGAATCACCGGCTTGGCAGATTTCTGTCGACATGGCGAAGCGTGCCGTGTGGCTGTTACCTCTTGCACTGTTTGTTGGTGGGTTCTGGTCGATCCATGGAATTCTGAGCTCGCTGTACGCAGTAGCCATCGTCGTCGTCAATTTCCTGCTCGCGGCCTGGCTGCTCAAGGCCGGAGGCCGGATCTCCTTCGCTGCAATGGCAGGCGCGGCGTTGTTCGGCTACCTTCTCCGGCTTGGGTTGATCTTCCTCGCCGTGATGTTGGTGAAGGATGCTTCCTGGGTCGAGCTGGTGCCGCTAGGCATCATGTTGATTGTGACCCACCTTGGTCTGTTGTTTTGGGAGATGCGATTTGTCTCCGGCTCATATGCGTTTCCGGGCCTCAAGCCCGCTCCGTATTCAGTTTCCTCATCTCCAGCCAGTTCAACTGAGCAGGCCGCGTGAGGATCTGATGCGACTACTTGCAATCTCACCCAACAAGGAGAGCGATTTCCGTGCTCGCTAGTGCTGCACTCAATGGTTCGGGAAGCCTCGCCACTCTTGTCCTCCGTAAGGCGGGCGGAGAAGGCGGCGGTGGCCTGAAATTTCCTGGCATCGAGGAAATGGTCGAATGGCCTGCGCTCGATTTCACCAAGGGCTCGCCGTTCGCCTTCAACAAGGTTGCGCTGATCTCTCTCATCGCGATGGCTATCGCAGTGATCTGGTTCCTGATTGCAGGATCCAAGTCCAAGAGCTCCTTGGTACCGCGAGGATCGCAGAACCTCGCTGAACTTGCGATCGAGTTCATTGAGAAGCAGGTCATTGGCCAAGCGATCGGCCGCGACGGTTTGGTCTTCTTGCCCTTCCTGTTGTCGTTGTTCCTCTTCATCTTCTTCGGAAATCTCTTCGGCGTCGTGCCAACCTCGCATTTCGGCGCAAACGCTCGGATGGCCAACCCGGTGTTCTTGGCGCTGCTCACCTATGTGATCTTCATTGGTGTCGGTATCAAGCATCACGGCCTGCACTACTTCAAGGAGAAGTTGTTCCCGCCTGGAGTTCCGAAAGCGCTCTACGTTCTCGTCACGCCGATCGAGTTCCTCTCGAACTTCATCGTGACCCCGTTCTCCCTCGCAGTGCGTTTGTTCGCCAACTCACTTGCCGGCCACATTCTGCTCGTCACCTTCTCGGTGCTGACCGCAACCCTATGGTCGATGTCGCCCCTGGTTGCTGCTGCACCGCTCTCATTCGCAATGTTGGTCGCATTCACTGGATTCGAGTTGATGGTTGCCTTCCTTCAGGCATACATCTTCTCACTGCTCGCAGCCGTATACATCGGCCAGTCGTTGCACCCAGGGCACTAGAGCCCCGCTAGAAATCGCAATACACCGAGCACTTCGGCGCTCACAGTTATACCCAGTTCGCCTCAAGCGAACTCGCAAGACCTGACAACACAATCGGTGGACTACCACCGAGCCTTACAGGAGAGACAATCATCATGAGCACGCTTTCACACGTGGCGAACGTCATTGCACAGCAGGCAGGGGACTACTCTGCCGACGAAGCGAAGTCCATCGCTGGCGCCGGTTCAGCCGGTTTCGCGTATGGCCTTGGCGCTATCGG
>DORQ01000185.1:14948-17920 GCA_003514205.1 Acidimicrobiaceae bacterium | reverse complement strand
CCCGGCATTGGCATTGGCTATCTCGTTGGCCAGGCCGTTCAGGCAATGGCTCGCCAGCCAGAGTCTGCCGGTCAGGTGCAGACCACGATGTTCCTCGGCATTGCCTTCACTGAGGCGCTTGCCCTCATCGGCTTCGTCGTCTTCATTCTTCTCAAGTTCGTCTGATTGAAGCTCGCCATACTCGGGCTCTGGCCGGAGGATCTGTGGCGCACTTCCACCAGTCACATCCATTGTCCAACGTGTTTTCCGACAGGAGTAATCCATGCTCGCTGTGCTGAGCGTTCTCGCCGCTGAAGGTGGCGAGGCTAAAGAAGTGGTGAACCCAGTCATCCCCGAAGTTTCGGAGATGGTGTGGGGCGCCATTGCGTTCTTCCTGCTGCTCATCCTGATGTACTCAGTGTGTTTGCCGCCGCTTCGACAAGCGATGAAGCGACGCGAAGATGCCATCAGAGGTGACCAAGAGGCCGCCGAACGTGCAGTCACCGAGGGCGAGCAGGTACGACGTGACTACAACGCAACGCTTGCTGAGGCTCGCGCCGAGGCCAGCCGGATTGTGGATGAGGCTCGTCAGAGCGCGGAAGCGGCTCGTGCTGAGGTGATTCGGGCGGCTGAGGATGAGGCTGCAGCGCTGAAGCAATCTGCGCTTGCTGATCTCGAGACGCAGCGTGCGACGGCGATCAATTCGCTCGGTACCGATGTCACCACCTTGGCAGTGAATGCGGCCTCAAAGGTGGTGCAGCGTCCGCTCGACGTTGGCTCCAACCAGGGCGTCGTCGCCGACCATCTTGCTGCTGCGGCAGCGCGAAACTAAGGGGCATCTGATATGAACTCATTCTTGCTTCCTTTGGCCGAGGGCAACGGCTTTTGGCTTCCGCACGACATCAACGAGGTCATCTGGGGAACCATTGCCTTCGTCATCGTGATCGGCCTTCTGGCCAAAAAGGCCGGACCTGCGATCAAAGCGGGACTGAACGCACGGCCAGAGCGAATTGAAGCCGAACTCAGTGCTGCTGAAGCGGGCCGCGTTGAAGCTGAAGCCAACCGTGACAGCGTGAAGGCGGCACTTGCTGATTCCGATGCTGAGGCAGCACGCATACTTGAAGAGGCCCGAGCGACTGCAGCCAAGGTGCTTGCCGATGGTAAGGCCCGCGCCGCCGATGACGCTGCGGCGATCAAAGCACGAACAACTGCGGAGATCGCGGCTGCGCAGCGGCAAGCTCAGAGCGACCTTTCCGGCGAGATCTCCCGACTTGCGCTTGGCGCTGCGGAAAAGGTCGTGTCGACCAACCTTGACGATGCGATGCACCAATCTCTGATTGACACCTACATCAGCCAAGTCGGCAACGCCAACTGAGCCGAGGGACATACACATGACTGATTCACGCCACACTGCTTACGCCCAGGCGATCATTGCAATCGCAGCAGCCGAAGGTGCCTCCTCCGCCGTTGAAAGCGAACTCCCACGCGTTGCTGAGGCAGTCCGCGGGTCAGAGGAACTGCGCGATGCGTTGGGTAACCCAGCCACTCCAATCGCACAGCGACTTCAACTTGTCGACAATCTCCTTGGCGACAAGGCGCATGCCACAACCTTGTCTGTTGTCTCCATGCTGGTGGGCAACGGCCGAGGTGCAGAGCTTCCTGCCATTGTCGACGAAGTTCTTGCAGTCGCGGCTGGCTCGCGCGGCGAAGTGATCGCTGAAGTTCGAAGTGCAGTAGCGCTGTCAAGCGAGCAGATTTCGCGACTCGCTGAAGCGCTCAAGCAACAAACCAACTCCGATGTTTCCATTCGCAACATCGTTGACCCGTCCGTTGTTGGAGGCATCGTCACCCAAATTGGCGACACGCTTCTCGACGGCTCAGTCCGTACCCGACTCAACCAGCTCCGCGAAGCTTTCTAGCTCCGCTTTGTTGGCCACCCACTCGATAGCACCCGCTCAGGAGACCTGATTCCAGATGGCAGAGCTCACCATTAACACCGCTGATATCACCGCAGCGTTGCAGAAGAACCTCGACAGCTTCAACCCCGACCTTTCGGTTGGCCAGGTTGGGCGCGTGATCGAGGTCGGCGACGGTATCGCCCGTGTATCTGGACTTCCAGACGCAACGGTCAACGAGATCCTCGAGTTTGAGTCGGGAATCCTGGGCCTAGCGCTCAACCTCGACGAGGAGTCAATCGGTGCAGTGGTTCTCGGCGAGGTCGACGACATCGAAGAGGGCCAGGCCGTAAAGGCAACTGGCCAGATTCTCTCGGTTCCAGTCGGCGACGGTCTGTTGGGCCGAGTTGTCAACACCATGGGCGAGCCCATTGACGGCAAGGGTCCGCTGAGCAATGTTCAGCAACGCCGGGTTGAGGTTCAGGCACCCGGAATCATCGGTCGCCAGCCAGTGGGTGAGCCGATGCAGACCGGAATCAAGTCGATCGATTCGTTGATTCCCATTGGTCGGGGCCAGCGCGAGCTCATCATTGGAGACCGCAAGACCGGTAAGACCACCGTTGCCATCGATGCGATCATGAACCAAAAAGGCCTAGGTGTGAAGTGCATCTACGTCGCCATTGGTCAGAAGGCATCAACAGTTGCGCAGACTGTTGCTCGACTCGAAGCAGCTGGCGCTCTTGACTACACCGTCGTGGTGTGTGCCCCAGCTTCGGATCCGGCGCCATTCAAGTATCTGGCTCCTTACACAGGCTGTGCGATGGGTCAGCACTGGATGGAGCAAGGCGACCACGCACTTGCTGTGTACGACGATCTCTCCAAGCAAGCTGAGGCCTACCGACAGGTATCGCTGCTGCTGCGCCGTCCTCCGGGCCGCGAAGCGTATCCAGGCGACGTGTTCTACCTTCACTCTCGTCTCCTTGAGCGAGCAGCGAAACTCTCTGATGCGCTTGGCGCAGGGTCCCTCACCGCACTGCCCATTATCGAGACAAAGGCTGGCGACGTTTCGGCGTACATCCCGACCAACGTGATTTCGAT
>DORQ01000185.1:11982-14828 GCA_003514205.1 Acidimicrobiaceae bacterium | reverse complement strand
CAACGTGATTTCGATTACCGACGGGCAGATCTTCCTCCAGGACGACTTGTTCAAGTCTGGAATCCGCCCAGCGGTAGACGTCGGCATCTCGGTGTCTCGCGTGGGTTCAGCGGCGCAGATCAAGGCAATGAAGACCGCTGTTGGTACGCTGAAGTCCGATCTTCAGCAGTTCCGTGAGCTTGAGGCCTTCGCTGCCTTCGGATCAGATCTTGACGCTGTGTCCAAGGCGCAGCTCGATCGTGGTTACCGTTTGACCGAGCTACTCAAGCAGGGTGTCGGCGAACCAGTGCCAGTGCAGGAACAAGTTGTCGTGCTCTTCGCCGGAACTCGTGGCCACCTTGATTCAGTCGAGATTGCCGATGTTCAGCGATACGAGCGTGAACTTCTCGATTGGTTCCGGAGCCGTCACGGCGACCTCTTGGCCTCAATCAAGGAGACCGGCAAGGTCGATGAGGACACCCTTGAGGGTGCGATCAAGGCGTTTGCTGCCCAGTTCCTTGGCACGGTGGCAACGGCAGGAGTGACTCCTGATGGCGATCCGGCCGACGTCGAGACCTCAGTCGCCACCGCAGCGAACCACCTTCCCGAGGACGAGATCACCCTCGTTGAGGACGAGGCGTAACCAATGCCAGGCGCACAGGAGCGTATTCTTCGCCGCCGAATCGGCAGTGTTCAGAACACTAAGAAGATCACACGCGCCATGGAGCTGATTGCGGCGACCCGCGTCGTAAAGGCTCAGATGGCCGCTAACGACGCACGCCCCTACAGCGAGCAGATCACAGCCGTGATCTCGAACCTGGCGGCCGGAGGCACAGCGGTTCAGCACCCGCTGTTGCGTGAGGCAACAGAGGTTCGCAAGGTCGGCATCGTGGTGCTGACCTCAGATCGAGGCCTTGCGGGCGCCTACAACTCCACCGTGATACGGGCAGCTGAACGCGAGATCCTCGCTGCAAAGGCCGAAGGCAAGGACTATTCCCTTGTAACTGTTGGCAAGAAGGCAGAAGGGTATTTCCGCTTCCGGAACTACAACATCGATGCGGCGTTCTCGGGAATGAGCGATAAGCCAACCTATGAGAATGCTCGCGAAGTGGCTGCAAAGATCACCGAACTGTTCAACGATGACGTTGATGTGATCGAGTTGTCGTATACGCAGTTCATCACCATGGGTAACCAGCGAGCTGTTGTCCGCCGCTTTCTGCCATTGGATACCGAGGACGCCACTGAGACGTCCGCAGTAGGTCCAGCAGCACAGTTCGAGTTCGAACCTTCCCCTGCGGCAGTCCTCGAAGCGCTCCTTCCTCGATATGTCGAGAGTCGGCTGTTCGCCGCGCTTCTTGATGCAGCGGCCTCTGAGCATGCGAACCGCCAGCGAGCAATGAAGGCGGCAACTGATAACGCACAGGAGCTGATTATCAAGCTTCAGCGCAAGATGAATCAGGCGCGGCAAGACACCATCACCACTGAAATCATGGAGATCATCAGCGGTGCCGAGGCGCTCTCGGCAGACAAGGGTTCCTCAGAGGACCTCCTGCTCGACCACCTCACTTCAGAGATGTTCCCGAAACTTGGCTCCACAGGCCATACCCACACTCACACCCATTCCCATCTGTAATCCGCAGCACTTCACCTGCTTAGCTGAGAAAGAACAGGACAGAAGCCATGACGGCCACTGAAACCAAACTCAAAGAAGGTCGCATCGTCGCCATCGCCGGACCGGTGGTCGACGTGGAGTTCCCACCAGATGGGCTTCCACAGATCAACCACGCGTTGGAGTTCACCATCGTTCTCGAAGGCGAGACCATCGAGGTGACCGCAGAGGTCGCTCAGCAGATCGGTGACAACCGTGTGCGAGCGATCTCCATGAAGCCGACTGATGGCCTCAGCCGCGGCACAGTGGTCCGCAACACCGGGCGTGGCATCAACGTGCCCGTGGGCGACGTCACACTTGGCCACGTGTTCAACGTGATCGGCCAGCCGCTCGACGTGCCTGCCGACTCACTGAACCTCACCGAGCGTTGGGATATTCACCGCCAGGCACCGTCCTTTGATTCACTTGAGCCCAAGGCTCAAATGTTCGAGACCGGCGTGAAGGTGCTCGACCTCCTGACCCCATACCTCCAAGGTGGCAAGATCGGCCTGTTCGGTGGTGCTGGCGTGGGCAAGACCGTGTTGATCACTGAGATGATCAACCGTGTGGCTTCAAACCACGGTGGTGTGTCGGTGTTTGCGGGCGTGGGGGAGCGTACTCGTGAAGGTACCGACCTCTTCTTGGAAATGGGCGAAACCCTCATGGGTGGATCCGATCAGTCAGTGCTCACCAAAGCAGCGCTGACCTTCGGTCAGATGGACGAGCCGCCTGGAGTTCGACTTCGAGTCGCGCTCTCCGCGCTCACCATGGCTGAGTACTTCCGTGATGTGCAGGGCCAGGACGTGCTGTTGTTCATCGACAACATCTTCCGCTTCACTCAGGCTGGTTCTGAGGTGTCCACGCTACTTGGCCGTATGCCATCAGCGGTGGGCTACCAGCCCACACTTGCCGATGAGATGGGTGCGCTTCAGGAGCGCATCACCTCGACGGGCGGTCGCTCGATTACGTCGCTGCAGGCTGTGTACGTGCCAGCTGACGACTACACCGACCCGGCGCCGTTCACCTCCTTCACCCACTTCGATGGAACCACTGAGCTTTCCCGTGATATCGCGGCCCTTGGTATCTACCCAGCGGTGGACCCCCTCGCTTCGACGTCCACGATTCTGGCCCCAGAGGTCGTCGGCGAGCGTCACTACCGAATCGCTCGTGCGACCCAGGAAGTGCTGCAGCGCTACAAGGAACTGCAGGACATCATCGC
>DORQ01000185.1:9055-11861 GCA_003514205.1 Acidimicrobiaceae bacterium | reverse complement strand
ACAAGGAGCTGCAGGACATCATCGCCATTCTCGGTCTCGACGAACTCTCCCAAGAAGACCGCATCACGGTGGATCGTGCCCGTAAGGTGCAGAAGTTCCTTGCTCAGCCGATGTTCGTGGCTGAGGTCTTCACCGGACTGCCAGGTATCTTCACCCCAGTTGCCGAGACCATCGACAGCTTTGAGATGTTGCTTCGTGGCGATATGGATCACCTTCCCGAGCAGGCCTTCTACAACGTCGGCGGTGCCGATGACGTGTTCCGCAAGGCGAAGGAACTGGAGAAGAACGCGTAATGGCGCTTCACGTCGAGCTGGTTTCGCCAGAGCGAGTCGCGTATAGCGGCGAGGCCTCCATGGTGATCGCTCGCGTCGCGAATGGCGATATTGCCTTTCAACCGGGCCACGTTCCCTTTATCGGAACGCTGCAAACTCACCCAGTGCGTCTCATCTTGGTGGACGGTTCTGAGCAGCAGATTGCGGTTCATCAGGGTTTCGTCGAAGTCTCCAATGATCGAGTGACGATTCTCTCTGATGTCTGTGAACTGGCTGAGAACATTGATGCCGGTAGAGCCGAGGCAGCCAAACAGGCTGCCGAGGAGGAGCTCAAGGCAGATGCCAATGACGCCGACGCACTGGCCGCCCTTCGGCGGGCGACTGTTCGCCTTGAGGTAGCTGGCGCGAAATAGGTTCGCTATGGTCCGTTCGGTGTTAGCCCTGTGCCGCCCGAACGGCGTGGGGATCAAGGGTTTCGCTTCTGCCGAGACCATTGATCAGCACTTGTAGCTTCTGAGAGAACCATGGCCAGGGGTCTTCGATGAGCCCGTCGACAATCACTGCCAACATGTCTGCAGGAAGCTCGTTTGCTATCTGTGTGATTTCCTCGCGTGACATGGTGTTGGCTTGATTCACCACTGCCAAACGCTGCGCCTGCTTGGCAAAGATGTTGTGAATCGTTCCAGACGCGAAGTCGACGGCGATGAGGGCATCGCGGCTCGGAAGTCCGAGGCTGCGTAGGTGTACTGCAACAGCGAGGGATCGTCGGGTGATTGGTAACGGAACGCCCGGAGTTGTGGCGAGCACTTCGGCGAAACCTGGATGCTGTTCGCAAAACGACCACCAGGCGTGCGCTTCGCCCCAAATCACCGTGCGGATGTCATCAGCGAGTTCGGGCCAATCGAACCGCTCTACGGCGCGGGTCATTGCGGTCGCCATCATTCCGTTGCGGTCGCCGATGTATCGGTAGAGCGCACCATGCGCGACGCCGAGATGCTGCGCTACTGCCGTCAGCTGAGCGCGGTCGAAGCCGAGCTCAAGGACAGCATCGGCAATCTTGTCAGCGCTCAAGCGAGGAACGGGTCCTCGGCGACGCGCTGGTACCTGAACGTGCATCAAGAGACCGTACTGCAATTCAGTGATTTACATTGCAGTTGGTGATGAATTACTCGGCCACGGCTCCACGATGTGTCAGGAATCTGCTGGGCTGGCCTGCGCCTTGATCGTGACAGAGGTGTTCAGGGATTCGAACACGCCCGCGGGTCCTAGTTCGGCAGTTTGTCGTGACGATGGTAGCCAGTGATTCGACGAACTGTTCCCGACTTTGACCTCATCACCAGCGATTGGGTTTCGGCACCTCTAGCTGAGTAGTGCACACCTTTGATGAGCTCGCCATCGGTGATTCCTGTAGCGGCGAAGAAGCAGTTGTCGCCCGCCACCAGGATGTCTTGGGTCAAGACTTGGTCGAGGTCATAGCCCATCTCGAGGGCAGCGGTTCGTTCCGTTTCATTTCGGGGCCAGAGCTTGCCGTGGATAGCGCCGCCCATGCACTTCAGCGCAGCTGCGGCAATGACACCTTCCGGCGTGCCACCGATCCCGAACATGATGTCAGCTCCCGAATTCGGCTCCGCGGTCGAAATGGCGCCGGCAACGTCTCCGTCTGGGATCAGGCGAATCCGCGCACCAGCTGCGCGTACTTCGGCGATGAGGCCAGCGTGGCGATCACGATCCAAGATGACCGCTGTCAGGTCTTGAACGTCCTCCCCTTTCGCCTCTGCAACGCGGTGCAGGTTCTCAGTAACGGAGGCATTGATGTCGATCACGTGGGCTGACTCGGGGCCAACAGCGATCTTGTCCATGTACACACACGGACCGGGATTAAACATCGTGCCCCGCTCGGATACTGCGATCACAGCGATGGCGTTCGAACGACCCAGCGCAGTGAGAGTTGTGCCGTCAATGGGATCGACAGCGATGTCACATTCGAATCCTGTTCCGTCTCCGACGACCTCACCGTTGAACAACATGGGGGCTTCGTCCTTCTCGCCCTCACCGATGATCACGGTGCCTTGCATGGCAACAGTGGTGAGCATCAGTCGCATGGCGTCAACGGCGGCGCCATCGGCCCCGACCTTGTCGCCTCGCCCCATCCATCGGGCGGCGGCGAGAGCAGCCTGTTCAGTTACTCGCACAAGTTCCATGGCGAGGTTGCGATCTGGGCTGAGTTCACTCATGGTGCCACGTTACCGACGCGAGTGGAGCTGTTCTGAATTCGCGCATAGCTATGAGGCTGGCCCTGTGCTCGGAGTAAGCAGGGGGGAGTCGCGAGCCGGAGGATTCTCTGAAAGAATGTGGAAGTGACGACTCCTCAAGAACCAGCAGACCAATCCAATGAAGCAGAAGATTCGGTAGCGCTGACCGAATCTGCCAGTGATTCGTTGGAGGCCAACGCGTCGCAGGAGCTTGACGCTTCTGATGAGTCAGATACTCCCGAGGACGACAATGAACTCGACGGATCAGAGCGCGGCGGTTCC
>DORQ01000185.1:7218-8769 GCA_003514205.1 Acidimicrobiaceae bacterium | reverse complement strand
TGATGCCGACGAGCTGAAGAAGGTCTTTGGCGATGAGCACGTTGAGTACGACGCGTCTGAGTGGTCTGGCCAATCTCGTTCCCTGTTCGACGCGATGCTGAGTTCAGCCAACATCCGCCACATCTGGCAGGGCGCCTCACTGATCGCTAGCGCTAGCGATGAGGAAGCGATTGACCTGCTCATCGATGAGGTCGCTGGAGCTGCAACGCCTGCGCTGGAGATCGGCCGAGAACGAGCCGTGTACGCGGTCGGCGAGTGGTCAGCTGCAATGCAGACCTCGTTGGCAGATACCCTTGCGGTGGCCGGGATTCCCTATGAGTGGGATGAGAACGGTGACCTCGTGATCTACTCAGAGGATGAGGGCCGAGTTGATGCGATCCTCGATGACATGCCTGACCCCGATGACGAGGAACTGCAGGAAGATGACGGCCAAGACGCACACGAGGTGCTCGCTGGAATCTGGGATGCTTCCGGTGTCTTGGCAAAGCGGCCCAACGACGCCGAGAGCGTCGTCAAGCTCGCTGGGCTCGTGGAAGATTTGGAACGGGTCGGACTTCCGTTCGGTTTTGAGTCGGCGGTCTGGCGCGATCTTGTGAGCAAATCAGTCGCCGTTCGAGACATGTTGGAGGCCACCGACGAGGATGAGCAAGTGGTTGCAGACGACGCTGACCTTCAAGAGGCATGCAAGGCCCTCCACCAACAACTTCGCGGATTCGTGTAACACCTCAAGTTGCAGCGGTCGCAGCTCGCCCGGTCGGTTCGGGCTCGTTGTTGCCACGCCCCTCCATCTCTCCCGCCCTTCACGGCCAAAGAAGTTCAACGCTCGCTCGTGCTTACCCCAATCGCTTCCATGGAAATGTTCTACTCGAGAGCAATTGCTCCGACGCGCAGAATCGCTCTGGGAACCATGGACCTGCCCGGCCTTGAGGACGGCGCCTACGGTGCCATCCTCATCGGCGCAGTTCTCGCACGCTTCAGCCACGAACTCACCGAGGACCAACTCGATGACGTCGACCTCTTTGTCGACCTTGTAGAGGCCCGCGGCGACGTGCCACAGCCCCAGTTGAGGCATCGACTCCAGAAGGACCGCGTGGGGTTGCAACGCTGTTGCCATCGGCTCTTTGCTGAGGGAATGAGTCTGCGCTTCGACTTCGATACCTCGACGGGCACTCCTGCTCAACACGCGCTCGCGGCGGTATACGCGGCCGGTCGGCAGAGCGAGAACAATGGTGATCGAGCCAGAGCCTTCGAGGCGGCACGGCGCGGATTGGACTGGGTTGGCGCCATCGATTCACGACTCGTTGCCTACCTGAATTCCGGAACCTCCCTTGGGGTCACCATGAGCGGAGATCGCTATCTCTGGGCGCTCAGTGCCCTTGGGTTTGAGATCGATGCCGAGCGACTGGAACGCCGACAAATTCAGGCGGCGTTTCGCTCGAGGCTCCTCGACGCTCATCCCGACCAGGGCGGCCATCTCGACGATGCAGCGGACCGGATTGCTGAGCTTTCCGAGGCTCGCAGGATTTTGCTCTCCCGTTGAAGAGGGGACCG
>DORQ01000185.1:5288-7055 GCA_003514205.1 Acidimicrobiaceae bacterium | reverse complement strand
GTTGAAGCGGGATCGGCGTTGAAGAGGGCTATTCCAAACGTTGCGGGACTCGTGCTTGGCCATGGTTCGGGTTCGGGGCCGGACCACCCGGTGCTCACCGCCATTGCTGAACAGCTCGCCCCGCTGCCGGTCCTTCGAATCACCTTCCCGTATCGAGCGCTCGGCGGAAAGCGTCCACCGAACCCGATGCCGGCCCTTGTGGAATCCTTCAGATCTCAGCGAAGTGGCTGGGCCGAGGCGCTTGACCTTGACCCGGATTCGCTGCTTCTCGGGGGACGGTCGCTGGGAGCACGAGTGGCGTCGATCGACCTAGCGACAGGCGGATCGGGGTGTGGACTTTTAGCCGTCAGCTATCCCGTGCATCCTCCACGTGCGCCACTCAAGTTGAGAACTGAGCACCTTCACAATCTCACGGTGCCCTCATTGTGGATCTCAGGAAGTCGCGACCCATTCGGAACCCCCGAGGAGCTCGTGGCCGCCGCCCAATGCAGCGCTGGACCTCATGATGAGGTCATTCTCGAAGGAGGAAACCACGAGTTGCAGGGGCTTGAGTCTCAGACGGCTGAGGTGGTCTCCCAGTGGCTACTCGGCTGACGTCACCGGTTCCCCTGCAGATGCGGCACGTGCATTCGATTCGCTCTGGACGGAGTCCGCAGCTGTCAGCTCACGATGTCGATTGGCATTCCTAGCGGAACACCCAAACCCTGAAGCTGAAGGATGTTCTCGTTGGTCATCCGAATACAGCCGTTGCTGATGCTCTGGCCGATGAGTTCGGGAGCGTTCGTGCCGTGGATGCCGATGACCCCGTCCTTGAAGGCCTCAGTGTCGATCACCGCCTCGGAGTGAGCGCTCAACCCGTAGGCGAGCGGTCCGTAGGCCCCTGCTGGATCGGATTGAGGCGTGGGAGCCGCAAGTTCCTTGACGAAGAACCTGCCGGTTGGGGTTGGGCTGGCCAACGCACCGGTCGCCACGGGGAAGCTGATGACAGCCACTCCACTCCGGTATATCTCAAAGGTGTGAGATTCAAGACGGATGATGCCAGCGAGGCTGGTGGTCGTCACATCGAAGTCGCGATCGGTAACCCAACCCGTGAGCCCGTTCGGTCGAAGCGGCAGATAGACCTCGAACCACTTCACGCCACCTATTTCGATGTCGTGCTGCTTCGCGAGCAGCGTGAGCGGTGCGCTCGCGAGCGTTGGGTTCTGCAAGGTGACAGGGAGGACCGCGCCATCAGTGCCAGCTGCCTGAATTGGATCACCGTTGGGCCCATTCAGGACCTGCACTCCGGTCACGCCCGTCTTTGCAGTCAGGATCCAACTCGTTGAGGCAGGGATTCCCAGCGGGATGACCGCGGAGGTGGTCTCGGGGAGTGTCCCGGGGCTGATGGCTCCAGGGATAGTGCTGCTAGGTGGCGGAGCGGTCTGTTCGGGCCGATCGGCGTTGCCCGATCCTGGCGCATTCACGACGATTTTGTCTGCCGAACAAGAACTCAACGCTACTGCCAGCATGATCACGGCCGTTGCACGGGAGGTACACCTCGATCGGCGGTCGTTAGGTGGAGTTCCAACCC
The DNA here is from genome assembly GCA_003514205.1 of Acidimicrobiaceae bacterium. GTDB lineage: Bacteria > Actinomycetota > Acidimicrobiia > Acidimicrobiales > Microtrichaceae > UBA11034. The sequence continues at coordinate 5,485 of DORQ01000185.1, read as the reverse complement.
TTGTAGGCGTTGGAATCTGGGTGGTGGTGAAGCTCACCGGCCTAGTTTAGGGCTGTTGGGTCGATTGGATGGATCGCTGGTTCGTCGAGACCGAGGTCCTCATCCTCGACAGTGGTCGATCCGAGCTCAGGGAGTTCTTCATCGTTCAACGCTTCAAGGCTTTGACCGCTCGTCTCAGGAAGGAAGCAGAGAGGTAT
>DORQ01000185.1:2044-5026 GCA_003514205.1 Acidimicrobiaceae bacterium | reverse complement strand
TTCGTGGGAAATAGCTCAGGCAGCAGCGCTCCGATCGAGGAAATGCTCATCGCACCCACCACCGACCCGACGGTGGACGCTACCCACATTGGCCACCCCGTTGCATTAAACATCAGCGTGTTGCCCAGCGTGAGGCCGGCAATGCCGAGCCCAGCAGCCCATTTCCGGCTCCACCGGTCGGCAATCTGGCTTCCGCCAAGCACTCCAATGAATCCCCAGGTATTGGTGAGGAGGAGAAACAGAGCGACCCGTGAGGCGCTGAAGTCCCGTTCTTCCAGCAGGTAGTCGTTCTGGAGCTGTTGTGTCGGAGCGGCGAAGACGTTGAGGAGGAGCAGCGTCATCCCGATGGCGACAAACCGGCCAGGATGGACCTTGGGATGGTGGTGGGTTGGCTCCAGATGATCGGCAACGACAAAGCGTCGGGTTTCAGTGAGGTCTTTGCCCGCATAGCGTGTCGCAAGAATGAGCGCGAATCCCACGAGGAACATTGCCCGCCAAGCCCCTTGTGACACGTCAAGGATCGGCAGAAACCACAGCACCATCCCGACTCCCAAACCCGCAGGCAGTGCGAGGACGCCAATGGCGAACGAGCGGCTCCGCTTGGGCATCTCTTCGACGCAGATAATCGGAATGACGAACGCGGAGACTGCCACGCTTCCTCTGCCGACGAGTTGAGCAATCGTGACGACCTGCATGCTCGGGGCGACAGCGGTGACGAGCGCCGCCACAGAAGCGAGGTACAGGCTTCCCAGCAGCATGCGGCGGCGGCCAAGTCGGTCTGCGAGCGCGGTTCCTATCATCGTCACCAGCGTCCCGATCCGGATGATTGCGAGCGCATTGGCTTGGGCTGCGGCCGTTTCTCCAAAGTCCTTTGCCAAGAACGCGAGCGTGTTGCTGATGAGCCCGCCGAGAAACCCGGCGATCAACGACAACGTTGCGCAGCGGCAGAGCAAGGAGGCCTGTCGATGCGAGAGAAGATCCGAAGGACCCCAGGTCGAGGCCTGGTTTCGGGCGAGGAGGCGGGGAAGAGCAACTCGTGAGGCCAGGTCGACCAGCCAACCCCAGTGAGGCAGTTGGCTCCGGTAGTCGATGATCTGGTTGATTCCAGTAGCAGTCGGCTCAAGGCGTCGATTCCACTGCCCGAACGGCCCACTGATTCCTTCGAAACTGCCATCCTCGCTCTGGATTTCATGGACCAGAAAACTCTTCAGCGGCCCAGCTCGAGGGTCGTCGCGGCTGAGGTCGCCAGCGTGGTGCGTTCGGATTCTGGGCATAGGTCGTCGCGAGGTGTGGTCCCTGGCGAGCATACTGGCGAGATGGACACATTCGTGATTGAGGGATCAGGTCGCCTCAATGGTGAGGTTGCGATCGGTGGAGCGAAGAACTCCGTTCTCAAGCTGATGGCCGCAACAGTGCTCGCGCCGGGAACCTATGTGTTGAGCAATGTACCCAGAATTTCCGATGTCGAGTGGATGGCCGACGTGATGGTCGCGCTTGGCATGACAGTGGAATGGGAGAAGGAGGATCAACTCGTTATCACCAGCAGCGAGGAGATTACCCCCGAGGCGCCCTACCACCTGGTGGAACGAATGAGGGCATCGACCTCCCTGATTGGGGCGCTGTTGTCGCGTTGTGGCGTTGCAAGAGTGGCGATGCCAGGAGGTGACGACTTTGGGACACGCCCCATCGATATGCACCTCGACGGACTCACGGCGTTGGGCGCCCACTTTGAGCTCGATCACGGGACCATTGTCGGCAGCTGTGAGCGACTCGTGGGTGCTCGAATTGTGCTGGAGTACCCCAGCGTTGGCGCCACCGAGAATCTCCTCCTCGCCGCAGTTCGGGCCGAGGGCGTCACAACGATCCACAATGCAGCTCGCGAACCCGAGATAGCCGATCTCTCAGCCTTCCTGAACCGTATGGGTGCCAACATTGTTGGAGCGGGGAGCACGACTATCACCGTGACCGGTGTGGCGACGCTGAGCGCTGTATCCCATGAGGTCATTCCTGATCGAGTTGAGGCCGCAACGTTCTTGTGCGCAGTTGGAGCCGCGGGCGGCGAGCTGTTGTTGCGCGGCGCGCGGGCAGAACATATGCAACTGCTCGTAGCGAAGCTCGGCGAGATGGGCGTTCGTGTAGCCCCTGACGCTGGTGGCATTTGGGCCTCTGCCTCGGGCAGGGCTCGATCCACATCAGTGTCAACGTTGCCATACCCCGGGATCGCAACGGACTACCTGCCAATGCTGATATCGGTATTGTCGACGGCGGACGGGATCAGTTTCGCCACCGAGAATCTCTTCCAAGGTCGTTTCCGCTACATCGGCGAACTAGCTCGGATGGGGGCCGATATTCGAGTGGAGGGCCATCACATGGCGGTCCGCGGCGTCGACACCCTGTCGGGCGCACCGGTTCGGGCCTTCGATATTCGCGCCGGAGGGGCATTGGTCGTGGCTGCCCTTGGAGCGGAGGGTCAAACGACGATCTTTGGTGCAGGGCATCTCGACCGTGGCTACTCCGACCTCGATTCCAAGCTGACTGCCATCGGCGCGAAGTGCTGGCGGGCATCAGAAAGCTAGGGCCGCCGAGTCGTGGCCTGACTTGTTGAGCGGCCTGCGCTGAATCACTGCTGAGGCTGAATCACTGGGGCGTTGGGGCGGCCCCTTGAGTTTGGGACGCGAACCAACCAGGTCCGAAGAAGACAGCTCCGAATTTCTGTTTCGCACCTCGGGCGGTACGAAAATCAGCCAGGATCGCTGCGTACTCGTGGGAAAACACCCTCCACAGGTTGTAGGTGTGGATGTTCTTGGTGAGGCCGTAGCGGACGCGTTCGACCTCTGGTTCAAAGGTTCCAAAGAGCCGGTCCCACAGAATGAAGATCCCTCCATGATTTCGATCCAGATACTGCCGATTCGACCCGTGATGCACCCGGTGATGGGAGGCAGTGTTGAAGACGTATTCGTACCAGCGGGGCAGCCTGCCGAT
>DORQ01000185.1:1436-1840 GCA_003514205.1 Acidimicrobiaceae bacterium | reverse complement strand
AACAGCACGATTGGGGGCAACGTGACGAGCACCAAGACCGGTGACCACGGCTGTCGGAGGGCCGTTGAGAGGTTGTACAACTCGCTCGAATGATGGTTCACGTGGGCGGCCCAGAAGAACCTGCACTCGTGCTCCCAACGATGGGTCCAGTAGTAGGCGAAGTCCCAAGCGATCATCCCAACGACCCAAGCAGTTGGTCCGTTTCCGAGATCGACAAGGCGCCACTGCCACAGGAACTGGGCGATTGAATAGACACCGAGGTTGAGTACCCCAACAGTGAGGAGGGAGACCAGCCCCATACCGAGACTGGCCCAGGTGTCGGGTTGTACATAGCCGAGTAGGTCATCTCCACCAGCTCGGCGACGGTCAAGGACGTGCCGTTCCCAGTAGAGCGCTCCGACGTA
>DORQ01000185.1:0-1230 GCA_003514205.1 Acidimicrobiaceae bacterium | reverse complement strand
TAAGTCAACGAGTTGGTCGAGTTGTGCGCGTAGTTCGACGATGTGTCGTTCTGATGGCCATGCCATCTGATTCACCACCAGCCCTTGGAGCGCGAGGATCACGAGACTCGCCGCACCAGTGGGATTTGCGGACGTACTGCCAAGAAGCGCGGTGGCGAGTTCTTCGATGTGTTTGAGGTGCCGCTCAACAACAGGTTGAAGTGACTCTCTCAACTCGGTATCAGTTCTGGCTGCTGTGTAGAGCTCATATGCCGCGGCGAGCCTCGGATCGAACATTTCGGTCCACAGCAGATCGACGCCGTGGCGTGGTGTGCGGTCCTGCTCGGGAAGCGCTTGAAAGCGCTCCTCGAAATCAGCCCGCAGCCCATCGAACAAGTGCTCGGTCACCTCAGCGAGGAGTTCGGCCTTCGTGCCGAAGTGCTTGAACAATGCTCCTTGACTCAACCCGGCCTGCTGCATCACTGCAGTGGTGGTAAACCCGGCAAGGCCGTGTTCGACAAGGGAGTCAAGAGCGGCCTCCAAGATGATCGCCCGAGTTGAACTTCTACGTTCTGCCTGGGTTCGGCGAGGCGGTGTTGGCATCGGGTCATTGTGCCTCAAATGTTAGAAAGTGACAAGTCACTTTCTAACTGGAGGGCAGTTCGCGGGTATCTCATCGGGGGTGGCTTTGATACGGAGCTGCACGGACGGGAAGAAAGGGGACGCGACGCGGGTTAGAGATCTTGGGTTCGTGAGCTCTACCCTGTGCAGTGCCGATCCCGTCCAAGGAGTGAACGTGCACGAACAAGTCGCCGAAGTGATTGAGATCATTCGGCCTGCAATTCAAGCCGACGGTGGCGATATCAACCTGCTGGACATCGACGTGGAGACGGGCATCGTCACGGTCGAACTCACAGGGGCATGTGTCAGCTGCCCTGCGTCCACGGTGACGATGAAGGCCGGCATCGAACGGATCATGAAGGACCGAGTTCCAGGAGTAACTGAGGTGCGCCAGCCGGGCGAAGACTTGGTTGAGACCGGAACAACGGTCTCCCTGTAGAGCGGCTGAATACCGTGCCCGACACTCCACAGGTCGAGGAGCTCTTTGGCGCTGCTTGCGGAGGTCATCGTGGTGCGCTGGCACGACTGCTCTCCTACGTGGAGCGCGGCGGTGCCCCGGCGCAGCAGGTTGCCACACTGGCCCACCCAAACGCTGGAAGCGCCTACACCGTTGGGCTCACCGGGGGGCCT
>DORQ01000362.1:19120-19644 GCA_003514205.1 Acidimicrobiaceae bacterium | reverse complement strand
GAGTTCCGGGGGAAATAAGGACCCCCCAGGAGCACCCCCAACGATCCATCATTGGGCGAGCCGCACCAGCCGCCAGTTCCCGACGGCGGAGCGTTCGCGCCGCCTCCAGCACCAGGCGGGCCAGCTTTCGCTCCACCCCCAGCACCCCCACAGGGCGGCGCCTTCACACCACCTCCAGCACCAGGCGGTTTCCCACCACCGGCGCCAGGCGGGTATACCCCTCCACAACCGCCCCAGGGAATGCCTCAGGGCCCAGGCGGCTTCATGCCGCCACCTCCCTCGGCATATGAGACCTACCAGCCAGGCCTCGGTATCGGCGGACCAACCAAGGCCGAACCCGGCATGCGCCTGCTCGCACGCATCATCGACTCGATCCTTGTCGGTGTCATTGGTTTCGTCATCGGCCTGATCTTCGGCGTTGGTGCAGCATTCACAGCAAGCGACAACGCCGGAGTCTCGATCGGCTCATCGATCATTGCTGGCCTGATCGGCACCCTCATCGCAATCGCATACGAGGTGTTCCT
>DORQ01000362.1:15629-18968 GCA_003514205.1 Acidimicrobiaceae bacterium | reverse complement strand
CAAACCCTTGGCAAGATGGCCGTTGGCATCAAGGTGATCCGCACTGATGGACAACCGATGGACCTCATGACTGCGGCAACCCGCCACTCGCCGAGCATTGCCCTCCGAGTTCTTGGAATCATTCCGATCGTGGGAATCATCACCGGGCTCGGCCTCATCGTGTTGGCCATCGTCAACTGCGTGATGGTGTTCTCCAACGGTGAAAGCGTGTACGACAAGATCGGTAAGACCATGGTGGTCAGCGCCAAGTAACAACAGGTTGAAGCCCTCCCCGAGGGCATTAGCTCACCTTCTCAGACGGGTACGCGGCCAGACGGTTGTGTACCCGTTTGAGCGTTGTGGCGCTACGTGTGGTCGAACACGTGCAGCGAGCGCAGCCGCCGATCGAGGTGTCGTTCCAGCATCTTGGAGGCTAGGTGCTCCACCTCGAAGATCGCTGGGCCGGCAGGCAAGGCCAAGGCAGTTGCCACCCGGCCACCTAAAATCAGCTGCAAGATCAACACGGCCTGCGGCGAGATCGCCATTCCCTCTCGATGCTGGGTGCAACGCAGCCCACCTTGATCCATGTCGATGGAGACCAGCTCATCGGTCTCCCCACAGACTGCGCAGCCCTCCACTTGCAGACCCACACCTTCGGCCTCAAGGAGACGGAAGAAGAACGCTGGCGTGACGAGCGCTGTGTCCCATTTCGCCACTGCTCGAAGTCCGCCGACCAACATCTCATACATCGCGGGGTTCGCTTGGCCCTCCTGAATCACACCGTCTACTGCTTCGAGCATCGAAGCGACTCGACCCATCCTCGTGAGGTCGGAGCGAAGTTCCACCCCAGTTTCAACAAGTTCCGCCTGGTTCACGATGTCGAGGTCGCCGCGGCCTTCGTACAGCTGCAGCAGAACATGGCTACCTACCTCGAGACGCGATCCGAACTTCGACTTCGTCTTGCGAACCCCCTTGGCAACGGCTCGCACCTTGCCGGAATTCTGGGTACAGAACACGATGATCCGGTCGGCCTCGCCGAGCTTGTAGGTGCGAAGCACGACGCCTACGTCTCGATACAGCGTCACGACTCGGCCAGCCCTCCAAAGCGTCGCTCGCGTTGCTGGTACTCGGCGATGGAGTCGTAGAGGTGCTCTCGACGGAAATCAGGCCAGAGCAGATCTGTGAAGACCCATTCTGAGTAGGCCGATTGCCACATCAGATAATTCGAGGTTCGTATTTCCCCTGAGGTCCGAATCACCAACTCTGGGTCTGGCATCGAGGGGTCGTAGAGGTAGCTGGCGATCAACTCCTCGTTCACCTTCTGAGCAGGAACCTTGTCCTCCACGATTCGCTTCACGGCATCGATGAGTTCGGCCCGACCGCCGTAGTTAAATGCCATCGACACCGTCATGTCGGTGTTGTTCTTGGTGAGCTCGACGGTTTCGTCGATCCGCTTCAGAATTCGTCGTGGAACACGCCAATCACGTCGGCCGAGGAACTGCATCCGGATGTTTCGCGCATGGATTTCATCGCGACGGGTGAGCAACAGCCGTTCGTTGAAGTTCATCAGGAACCGAACCTCATCCAAGGGGCGGCGCCAATTCTCCGTCGAAAAGGCATACACCGTGAGCCACTTGACCCCGAGGTCGTGTGCGCCCCAGATCGTGTCCATCAGTGCCTCTTCGCCAGCAGCATGGCCTTCCGTTCGAGCAAGTCCTCGTTGTTGCGCCCAACGCCCATTTCCATCCATGACCAAGGCCACGTGCTGAGGGATATAACTGGCATCTAGCTCCGACATTTCCACCCTGCCACCGTAGCGCCCAGCGACGCGCCCGCTGCTCCTCAGAATGTGCAGGTTCAGTGAAATCTCCGAGCCCCATGAACTCCTGGCCCCCTGAGATCTGCAACAGTGTGAGCCATGTCTTCGCCAACCGCTACCGAGCGGACTCTCGACGCGATCTGCAACGCGTTGCCTGCGGGCGAGGAACGCCCAGGCCAAAAGGAAATGGCCAACGCCATTCGCGCTGCAATCCAACAGGAGGGCCACGTAGTGGTTCAAGCGGGCACCGGAACTGGCAAGTCCCTCGCCTACCTGGTTCCGGCCGCAGTGTCGGGCCGTAAGACCGTGATCTCCACGGCGACCAAGGCATTGCAGGATCAGTTGGCCACCAAGGACCTGCCTCTGCTCGCAGAGCACTGTGATCGCCCCCTCACGTGGTCGGTGCTCAAAGGACGCTCCAACTACCTCTGCCTCCAGCGGCTCGACGAAGCAACTGCCGCGGGCGGCCAGCAAACCCTGGGAGGAGTCGCAGAGGCCAGTGGCGCTTCCGATCTGGTGACGCCGCGACACCTTCGATTGATGCAGGAGTTCGCCGCTGCGAGCGAGACCGGGGATCGAGCTGAGCTGGATGAGGAGCCACAACCCTGGGTGTGGGCCGCAGTATCGGTCGGGCCCAACGAGTGCCCCGGTGCCGCCAAATGCCCACGAGGCGACGACTGCTTCGCCGAGCGGGCGAGATCCCAAGCCGCAGCGGCGGACATCATCGTGGTCAATACGCATCTCTATGGCCTGCATCTCCGCAACAACCAGGCGATCCTTCCTCCCCATGATGTTGTGGTGTTCGATGAAGCCCACGAGGTGGAGGACATCATCAGTGCCACCACTGGCATTTCAATGGGCCCCGGCAGCTTCACGAACCTGGCGCGAGTCATCGACACACTCATTCTCGACGTGGAGCTCATCGATCACCTCCACGCCGACGCCAAGCGATTCGCGGCAGCGCTCGAACCGCATCTTGGTTCGCGATTTCGACGAGGCCTGCCCCCAGATCTCGCTGAGATGCTCTCCCAGATGCGTGAGCGAGTGAACCAGGCTTCAAACGCAGTTCGGCAGATCAACGACTCGGGATCACCTGACCTCATCACCCGAAAGGCGCGAGTCGCCACCGCCGTTGGGGCGCTCGTCATCGAATGCGACCAGCTCATCGGGTTCGACGACAGCTCGGTCATGTGGGTCAGCGGCACCCAGGATGCTCCCAGGATCGAAATGGCACCGCTCGATATCGGGGTCACGCTCGATCAGCTGTTCTGGAACCCTGAGCCCCTTGGTGTAGAGATCGCTGTTACGGGTTCAGCGACCTCCGATCAAGGCCCCGCCTTCGGCTCCCCTACGACGGCAGTGTTCACGAGCGCCACGATCCCTCCCGGCCTTGCAACACGACTACAGATTCCCACCGAGAAGTTGGTTGAACTCGACGTTGGCACCCCCTTCGATTTCGAGAACAACGCCCTGCTCTACTGTGCAACCCATTTGCCCGAGCCGCGATCCAACACCTTCCTTGAGGCCTCGGCAGAAGAGAT
>DORQ01000362.1:14486-15287 GCA_003514205.1 Acidimicrobiaceae bacterium | reverse complement strand
GATGTGCCTGGTCCATCGTTGAGCCTGGTCACCATCGACAAGCTGCCCTTTCCCCGCCCCGATGAACCACTCATGGCCGCACGCCGCGAACGAGCCGGCGCTGCAGGATTCACCACTGTGGATCTGCCCCGGACCGCCACCTTGTTAGCCCAGGGAGCCGGTCGCTTGATTCGTACCTCCACCGATCGGGGTGTGGTCGCCGTGCTCGATAAGCGGCTCGCCACAGCAAACAGCTACCGCTGGACCCTCATCAAAGCACTTCCGCCGATGCGCCGAACCAAAGACTTCGAGGAGACCAAAGCCTTCCTTGAGTCGATTGCCGTTCAGGACTAAATCAATACCCGAGCCTGTCGAGCGATTTCGCCTTGCGTTGCCAATCTCGGTCGACCTTCACGTGCAGTTCGAGGAACGCTCCCTCTCGCATCTGAGCCCGCGCTGCAATGCCAACTTGTTTCAGCACTGAACCCTTCTTGCCAATCACGATCCCCTTTTGGGACTCGCGCTCCACCAGGATCTCGCACCGAACCCTCGGCCAGTCCCATTCGGTCACCCGGCAGGCAATGGAGTGCGGCAACTCGTCATGAGTGAGCGCTAGGAGCTTTTCGCGAACCAGCTCAGCGACCCAGAAGGCCTCTTCAACATCGGTCACCGTATCGAGGGGATACCAGCGAGGCCCCTGTGGCATCAACCCCTCCAGGTGATCCACCAGCACGTCCACCCCGCGACCGGTCGCGGCGGAGATTGGGAAATATGCCGACCGGTCGAACTCCGAGGCTCGCAGCAACTGTTTCATCACGGCTT
>DORQ01000362.1:11683-14292 GCA_003514205.1 Acidimicrobiaceae bacterium | reverse complement strand
GCCACCCACTGATCACCGCTCCCCACTGGCGCTGTCGCATCAACCAGCAGGCACACCACATCAACAGCAGTAGCGGAGCCAAGTGCAGCATCATTGAGCCGCTCGCCCATTGCAGTGCGAGGTTTGTGAATTCCAGGTGTGTCCACGAAGACAATCTGTGAGGAAGGCCGATTCAGTACGCCTCGAATCTGATTTCGAGTGGTTTGCGGCTTATCGCTCACGATGGAGACTTTTCGACCGAGTATCCGATTCAGCAGCGTTGACTTCCCCACATTTGGGCGACCCATCAGGCTCACAAAGCCTGATCGAAATCCCGGCGGCAGCTGCTCCTCGGAGGATTGCGCGAAGAACTCCTCCACCGACATGAATCCATCCCTCGAACCCAGGTCCTCAGAGCTGTTGACCTCCTGCAGACCTGTCTCGTCTTCGAAATTGCCGGGCTCATCGTTGCTTGGTCGTTCAGGTAGTTCAGGCATCACGATGTCTCTTCCTCAATGACCAGCGTCTCCAGCCGGACTCGGCCGACGCGGCGGCCATCCATCTCTTCAACAATGAGACGGTACCCCGGAACCTCCGCATAGTCCCCAACCTCAGGGACTCTGCCGAGCTCAGAGAACACGAGTCCTCCAATCGAATCCCAATCGCCCTCTGGCAATGCGAGATCAAAGTCGCTGTTGAGATCGTCCACGTTGAGACTCGGGTCCGAAACAATCAATGCCCCATCCTCAGCGCGGACGGCGCCGGGTAGTTCCTGATCGAACTCATCGGTGATCTCGCCAACGAGCTCCTCAAGGAGGTCCTCCATAGTGGCGAGCCCAGCAGTACCGCCGTACTCGTCAACGACAATGGTGATGTGAGTCTTTCGCGCCTGCATCTCGCGGAGGAGCTCCGCGACCCGCTTGGTCTCAGGCACGAAGTAAGCAGGGCGGACCAGTGTCGAAATCGGCTCTTCGCCGTGACCATTGAGCTCAGCGCGCATCAGGTCTTTCGCGTAGACCGTTCCCACCACATCGTCCATATTCTCCTTATAGACCGGAAACCGACTCAGCCCGTTCAAGATCGCGATTTCCACACAACTGGTAATGAGATAGCCCTCTTCGAACGCAACCATGTCAGTTCGAGGAACCATGATCTCCCGAGCCACGGTGTCGCCGAAGTCGATGACTGATTCGATGAGGTCGCGTTCGTTGTCCTCCAGAACAGACTCCTCAACTGCCGCATCGGCGTAGGCCAGGAGCTCGCCCTCCGAAATCCAGGCTGCTCGATTCGGTCCTGCCGCAGGAACCAACAGCCTCGAAACCGCAACCAAACCGGAGGCCAACCAACCAACAGGTGCAATGGCCAGGACTGCAGCGACGAACGGAGCGGCGAACAGCGCCGCTCGTTCCGGATGCTCGTGTGCCCAGGCCTTCGGCGCCGCCTCCGCCAACACGAAGACCAGGCAGACATCAAGCGCGATCGTGATCGCCGAACCCCACCCTCCGAGGAGGCGAGCCGCAAGAAAACCGAGCAGCGTTGCGTGCGTGATTCGGGCTGCGACGACAATGAATCGCAAAACGTTCACGGAGCGCTCGCGATGCTCGACCACCTTGACGAGACGTTCAGCACCTTTCTTCCCGGCTTCAAGGAGATCCTGCGCCTTGTGCCGCGACGTCTGAACGATCGCGGCTTCGCACACTCCCAGGATCACCGAAATCGCCAAGGCCGCAACAGACAGGCCGAGCGCCCACCAATCCACCGATGTGGGCGCAGCGAAGGTTCCAATCATGACGGCTCACCGCTGTTGAAGGAGCCACGCTGATCGAGACGTTCGACCGGCCGCCATGGATCGAGGCTGAATTGGCCCCAATGGCGTTCAATCAACTCGCGCTCTCGGGTCCACATCGCTGCTTCCTCGGCCAGATCCCGATGATCGAAGCCGAGAAGATGCAGACATCCGTGCACGAGCAACAGCGCGCACTCATCCTCGAAGGAGCCTGCGTGTGTGGGCGCATTCGCTGCAGCCACCTCGGGGCACAGCACTACATCGCCCACTAGGCGAACCTCGCCGTCGGGAATCGAGTCCGGATCATCGTCGATCGGAAACGACAACACATCAGTCGGTCCCTCGTGACCCATATGTTCGCCGTTGAGTTCCGTCATTTCTGCAGCTGAAATCAGAATCAGGTTCAATTCCGCAGGTGCCTTCACTCCTTGATCAACCAGCACTGCGCCCGCCAAGGTTCGGAGTCGATCGCCAAGGGCCGAATCGAATGGAACCTCATCGTTGAGGACTACGAGTATCTCGCAGTCCACTAGTTCGAGTCCTGCTTCGGTCTCGTGGCTGGAGCCCGATGCTCAGAGGTTGAACTCTGCCGAGCCTCAGCTCGCGGCTCAGTGGAGGACTCGGCGCGGTCATATGCGTCGACGATCTCCGCCACAATCCTGTGCCGGACAACATCGCGAGAGCCAAGCCTCACAAAGCCCAGTCCCTCAATGTCAGCAAGCACCTCCTCAAGGTGTGCCAGCCCTGATCTTCCGCCGGCCACGTCCACCTGAGACGTATCGCCAGTGATGACAGCCTTCGAGCCAAAGCCGATCCTGGTCAGGAACATCTTCATCTGTTCCGG
>DORQ01000362.1:9036-11573 GCA_003514205.1 Acidimicrobiaceae bacterium | reverse complement strand
GAACATCTTCATCTGTTCCGGCGTCGTGTTTTGCGCCTCATCGAGAATGATGAAACTCCGATTGAGGGTTCTCCCCCGCATGAACGCGAGTGGCGCAACCTCGACTGCTCCACGTTCGATGAGCTTGACTGCTCCCTCGGCTCCCACCATGTCGTAGAGCGCGTCATACAGCGGTCGAAGGTACGGATCGACCTTCGCCATGAGATCTCCCGGCAGGAATCCCAGTCGCTCACCGGCCTCCACAGCTGGACGCGTCAACACGATCCGGTCCACCTGCTTTTTCTGCAGCGCCTGAGCGGCCATCGCGACTGCTAGCCAGCTTTTCCCAGTGCCAGCAGGACCCAGGCCAAAGGTGATGATATTGGAGGCAATCGCATCGATGTATCGGCGCTGGCCCGCAGTTTTGGGTCTGACCGATCCACCCCGTGCCAGCCGGACGACATCTGTGCCCAACACTTCGGATGGACGGAGATTCGCCTCGACCATCTGCAGAATTCTCCGGAGGACGTCTTCGTCGAGCTTGGTACCGCCCTCGATCAACAAGGCAAGCTCTTCAAACACTGAGGCCACTCGCTGTGACTCAGGTCCGGTCACAGTGATCTCATTGCCCCGGACCAATATCTCGTGATCAGGAAAGGACCGTTCGATATCGTCGAGCCATTCATCTCGCGCACCGAGAACCTGACTGGTCAGGTGATCTCCGGAGAGCGCGACGCGAGTACTGAAGGTCGTTGGCTTGTCGGCCAGCGTTGCGTCCACGTGCTTAGGGTTGAGTTTTGTCATAGTAAAAATCCTGGCGGATCGGCCGAAGTGTAGTGATGAAGGAACCGCTCGAGCACGAACTGGCCCAAGCACGGGTTTCCGAAGCAGTGCGTGCCCGGCGAAGCCTTGCATGGAACGCAGCTGCCGCTGCCGAGTCTGAGACCTGGAGAGGAGCGCTCTGCGGAGCACGAGAAGCGAAGAGCCGTGTCGCTTTGGAGCTTCTGGGACACCCGCCGGTGCACGGAACCGTTGAGGCCGTGGGACACGATGTGGTGCTCGCCGTCGCGGGCTCTGGCCACACCAGGATTGCGATTCCGCTCAGCGAGATACTCGCAATTCGCCCGGCATCAAGTCACGCAACGCTGTCTGCACAGTTCGAAGAAATCGATGAGATCACCATGGCTGAGATTCTTGCAGAGTTACTGGGTCAGCGTCAGCGAGTTACTGCGAGCCGAGGCGAGTTCTCGATGACGGGTGAGCTGTTGGGAGTCACCACAACACTGTTGACCCTGAGGCGGGAGCACAGCTCAGAAGTTGTGTATTGCCGACTCAGTCAGACTGTGGTCTCGTTCGAGACCTCAGCACCCTCGGCATAAGTCTCCTCAGTGTCCATTGTTCCAGGGGCAATTCTGCAGTTGTCGATGAATTCTTCGACCTCTACCTCTTTGAGTCGGATAACTCGACCAAATCGATACGCAGGCAACTGCCCCTCATCAATGAAGCGATACAGCGTTCGCGGAGTGACGCCAAGCCGACGAGCTGTTTCTGCTGTGTTGAGCCACACAATTCCGGTTGAAGAACTCATAGATCGACTGCCATTCATTGAAAGGACTAGGCGGTGGGAGAAATGTACCGCGTTTTGGTAGAAACATCACTAAAACCCACAAAAGGGCACTGAACGACACAAACCGTAGGTACTACTGCTCAGCATGGTAACTCAACGAATCAATTGAGTCGCGGACCATCGAGATATTTCCGACCGAGCTGAGAAGGCCTTGTGGAGGCATCGGGAAATTCACCCCTTGTTTCTGTCGGAACAATCCGTACCGTCACCCTGACGCCAAGTCGGCCGACAAGGCCAGTTCCCCAGAAAGGTACTCGTTGTGGTCGCGCTCTCCTCAAAACTGCAAGCGAGTGGTTCGCACACTCCCCTCCCTGACTCTGGCCAGGCCAGGCCCGTCATCTCTGCACCAAACCTCCCAAGCACCCGTGCCATCGTTGGGGGTCTTCTCGTAGCGCTCTCGGTGCTGGGAGTCATTGCAGTGAGCCGAGCATCCACGGCAACTACCGAGACGCCATGGGTTGTCGTGCAGCGACAGGTTCCTGCCGGAAAGCCCCTTGAGGCCGCAGACCTGGCACTTGCTCCAATGGACCTGTACGGAGGGACTGCAAAGCGTGCGTTCTCAGATCCTGATCTGGTGATCGGCCAACGCTCACTCGTGCCGCTGTCAGAAGGGGACCTCCTCACCACAAGCCTCATCTCGGCAACCAAGACCACAACTAGCGAGGGTCGGCGACTCAGCATCGAGGTCTCCCCTGCCCAAGCACTCACAGGAACCCTTCGGGTCGGCGACCTAGTCGACGTGGTCGCAACTCCGCGCAGTGACGCCCCCGCCGCAATCATTGTTAGGGGTGCCATGGTGCTTGGAATCGGCGAGTCACTCGAAGCTGGGGTGGGCTCGCAGGCGGGAACTCAGCTCACGCTGGTCGTCGGCAACGAGCAGGAGGCGACTGCAGTCATCGATGCTGCGGCACGCGGTGAGCTCTCACTGATC
>DORQ01000362.1:8402-8842 GCA_003514205.1 Acidimicrobiaceae bacterium | reverse complement strand
ATCGGACTCGCCCGCGTTCGTTGCTCTTGGTTTGCGGAGGTAGCGCGTTGGGCGAATTCGGCGGTCCTTCCGCTGGAGTTCCTGAAATGCGTGTCTGCGACCGAAGTGGCCTCGCGGATCGCCAGTGGACGAGCATTCTCCGCGCTCCTACTCGATGCCGCTGCGGCGGGAGTCGATCGCGACCTGATTGACTCAGCGCGAACTGCTGGGATCGCAGTGATCATCGTCCAGGATCCCCGTATCGACAGGAACTGGGTCGAGCTTGGCGCTGCGGAGGTGCTCACCGATCAATTCACTCGTGCAGACCTTCTCGATGCCCTGACCACATTCGCGGCACCCATTGACCGGACCGCCACCGCAGTTTCAGCGCTTGCCACAGTGGTACCCAACACCGAACAGAGCTGGAAGGGTGCATTGATCGGCGTGTGCGGCGAGCGAGG
>DORQ01000362.1:3515-8169 GCA_003514205.1 Acidimicrobiaceae bacterium | reverse complement strand
ATCACGTTCGCGACATCGTGCCAGGAATCCAGGAGATGTGTGAGCTTCACCGCGGAACTTCACCCACGCCTGGGGCAATCCGCGAACTTACCTTCGATATCAACAAGCGCGGATACCTGCTCCTTCTCGGTCTCAGAACACATCGAGACTGGGTCGTGCTGCGTCCTCAAGCGTTGCGGGCAGCGATCACCTCCCTGACCCATACCTTTCGATACACCGTCGCCGATATCACGGGAGAGTTCGACGGCGAGGAGGAGACGGCGTCTGTTGACATGGAGGAACGAAATGGGCCTGCCAGATTCGTGTGCGCTGAAGCGGACCTGATCCTGATCTGTGGATCTGCGAGTTTGAAAGGTGTCCGTTCCATCGTCAACTGCCGCAACGATGCGCTACGTCACGGGGCAGAAGCTGCACGTATCTTGCCAGTCATCACCCGGGCTCCCAGAACCCGGCGGGCTCGGGCAGAAATCCTCGCGGCCCTTGAAGAATTCTCACGGGCCGAGGACGCACTTCCGCCGGTTTTCCTGCCAACAATTCGCGGCATGGAAGCAATCCACGCTGTCGCTGGGCCACTCCCCAAGCAGCTCATCTCCTCAATTACCCAACCAGTCTGCGCGTTACTCGGCAATGCTGAGGTAGAGGCCAAACGAGCGGAACACCGCGGCGAACGACTCGCTCCAGGCTCTCTCAACATTGGCCAATCAGCGGCTGGGTAGACAGGGTGGCACCACACAGGGGCCACGGCGTGCGCAATGACAAACGCTCAACGATCACCGAAACTCGCTTGACCGAAGGAGTGTGACGGCAACACGATCTCTCCATGACCACCGACCCTGAGACCCAGCCTCCACGCCCTTTCGAGACAAGCATCGAAGGCAGCGCCAGTCTCCTACAGGCCGCAGCAAGATCCGCTGTGCGCTATACCCAAGAAGTCGATCGTCGGCGGGTGGCCCCAGACGCCGCGGCGTTAGCGGGTTTGGATCGCTTCAACGAGCCGCTTCCAGAGTTCGGTGCCACGCCGGAGTCGACGCTGGCATTACTCGACGAATTTGGTAGTCCCGCAACCGTCGCCACCACGGGGGCCCGCTATTTCGGATTCGTCAATGGAGCAACCCTTCCTGTCGCCCTCGGTGCCTCGTTCCTCGCGAATGCGTGGGACCAGAACGCTGCGCTTGCGGTCATGTCTCCCCTTGCGGCAGCTCTTCACGAAACAGTTCGAGGATGGCTAGTTGAACTCCTGGGACTTCCATCGCAGACAGCGCTGAGTTTCGTAACGGGCGCCACCGTCGCAAATGCCGCAGCGCTAGCCACCGCCCGCGACACCCTGCTCCAACAGATGGGATGGGAGACGCAGTCGCAGGGGCTGTTCGGCGCACCCCCATTGAACGTGGTGATTGGGCAACAGGCTCACAGCACTCTCCGAAAATCGCTTGGCCTCGTGGGGCTCGGACGCGACCGCGTGCTGATCGTTCCAGCCGATGACCAAGGTCGGATGCGCGTCGATCTCCTCCCGGACCTCTCCGGCCCAGTGCTGGTGTGCGCCCAAGCGGGAGAAGTCAACACCGGCGCGTTTGACCACTTCGATCCTCTTGCGGACTACGTCGCCGATCACGGCGGCTGGTTACATGTGGATGGTGCCTTCGGGTTGTGGGCACTGGCCGATCCTTCCCGCTCCGATCTGGTGGCCGGCTTGACCCGCGCAGACTCCTGGGCCACCGACGGCCACAAGTGGCTCAATGTCACCTACGACTGCGGAATGGCCTTCTTTCGGGACCCAACAGCGCCCCGTCAAACCTTCAGCGCAGCAGCCGGATACCTGCCCGTCTCCGATACCTACGATGCGATGCACAACACGCCACAATCCTCACAACGCGCCCGACAGGTCGAGGTGTGGGCCGTGTTGAGAACACTTGGCCGCACAGGCCTCACTGAGCTCATCGGTGGCACCAGCCTCGTTGCGCAACGAATTGCCCACCTACTCGCCGAGGGCGGATTCACCATTCTCAACGATGTGGTGCTCAATCAAGTTCTAGTGCGGCCACCGGACCCGACCCACACTGACGCACTCATCACTGCCATCCAACAGGATGGCCGAATCTGGTGCGGCCCAACTCAATGGCAGGGAAGCTCGGCGATGCGGATCAGCGTGTCCTCATGGAAGACCACCCTCACAGACGGCGAATTCGCCGCCTCAGTCATTCTTGAACTCGCAGCTGAAGTTGGTCGAGCCTGAACCAGCCAGCAGCGCGGTGGCCAAACCTCGCCCCGTAGAGGCACCGCTATGCAAGGCTAGGCACATGGCCCCCACTTCTTGGCGATGGCGAGCTGGCCGGCCGAACATCCGATCAGCTCGTCACGTTACTGCCGCTCTCTCGATCCTTCTCCTGGCTGTTCAGCCGTGGCCAGCAACCTCGCACGCGTCGGCAGCAGCTGACACCTCCAGCCCACCAGCACGAGCAGCATTTGCCGAATACCAAGCGCCCGTGATTTGCGGGGACGCTGTGCAAACGATCACTGGAACCGTGGAACCATCCCAGGCGAAGACGTACCAGCTCGAACCATTTGAGGTTCCAGAGGGAACGGCTCGAATCGAGGTTTCCTACACCTGGGACCCACTGGAGGCCGGTGTCCTCGACCTCGGAGTGTGGGATAGCACTGGAACTGCCGGAGTTGAAGCTTTTCGGAGCTGGGCTGGGAGTCGCCAAGGCCGAATCGACAAGTCGATGCCCCCGCTGGTGATCGCCCCGGACCGCAATGAACGGACCGTGGTACCGCAAGCGATCCTTCCCGGCACCTGGCACATCGAACTCGGCATCGCCGCGCTCGACCAACAACTCACCTGGCGGGTAGAGGTTCGCTGCCCTGCGCTGACAACCACAACTCCGCCCACCCCGCTTGCTCCAGACCCCGTAGACCCCACTCACGTCGCACGCCCGGAACCAGGGTGGTACGCCGGAGACTTCCACCTTCACGGCTTCCACAGCAGCCCCAACGGTCCGACGCCTGATGAGATGATCACCTACGCACGTACTTCCGAGCTCGACATCGTTCCGGTGACCGAATACGTCACGCCAGCTCATTGGGAGCGACTTGGCGCGGCACAGCGAGACAACCCTGACCTGTTGATCTGGCCCGGGCGGGAGGTCATCACCTACTTCGGTCACATGATCGTGCTGGGGGAGACCCCCTCAGGGATCGAGTACCGAGTCGGCTATGAGGGCATCGGGCTGGATGAAATCCAGCGCTCAGCGGCGGCCGATGGAGCGCTGGTGTCACTTGCACACCCAACGCTGTTCCCGCCAGATGTCTTCGGATCCACGTGCCGGGGCTGCTACTTCGAGCTCCTTGACCAGGTCGATTTCGACTCGACGCACCTCATTGAAATCGTCACCGAGGGGTCCATGGCAACGCTGGGCGACAAGGAGATCCCCAATCCCTTCGTTCGAACTGCAATAGAGCTGTGGGAACGCCTCCTCAGGGAGGGCCACCGGCTCACCGCCGTTTCGGGATCAGACGACAAAGAGGGACCTGACTATGGGAAGACATCGACCATGGTCTACGCCAGCGAGCTCAGTAGGCCAGCAGTAGACGAAGCGCTCCGACGCGGACACGCCTACGTGCGAGGAATGGGCAAGGAAAGCCCGACCCTCGAAATGGAGGCCGTGAGCACCGATGGGACCACGGCGATCGTTGGCGACACCCTTGTCACCAACACTGCTTCGGGGAAGATCACCATTCACAATGGGCTTGGATCCACGCTGGCACTCAGACGCAATGGAAGCGAAGTGTCCCGAGTCGAGGTGACGGCTGACCCATTCGTCCACACCTTCGAGATGGACCGCGACGCTGCAGAGGGACCGCTCGGCACGTTCTGGGGAGCTGAGGTGCTCGACCCTGCGCTGTCTCCTGGCGCCGAGGTTCCAACAGTGATCGCCAACCCGATCTTTCTCGCATCCTCTCCAGCTCTTGAGCCGAAACTGCCGGTCTTTTCGGCGCCAACGGCTAACCAGACCGGCGAGAATGCAACGACGGACACTCAACGATCGGGCGAGGATCGGACATCACGAGGCAAGCGTGCCGGCGCTGAGGGCACTTCCGATGGTGGCCCAATGGGGGGCAATGGCCTCCTCGTAGCAGGGGTTGTTCTCGCTGTAGCAGCGCTCGTCGGCGGACTGCTCGTGAGTGCCAAGCGGCGGCGCTCAAGCGAGAGCGTTTCATAACACCGGGGGTTGTCCTGAGGAATGATCAAGTCGCTGTCACCACAGTCCGATCCATTCCTCAATGAATCCGCAGACCGACACAGTTGGTCCTCGGCCCGAGGGCAGCCACGAATGGACCGCGCATCCGCGCCGCGCGTTCGCCCTCAGACTCGTCCTCCTCGCAGTTCCGGTTCTTGCGTCAATTGCAGCCTGCGCAGTGTTCTCGAAACTGTGGCTTCGACCGCACGGCGCCCCCCAATGGTTGTGGTGGCTCGCAATACTGGGCGTATCGCTGAGCGCCAACCGGGCAGCACATCGGGCGCTCAGATTCCTGACACCGCTTCCGTTCCTCTACCAGCTCAGTCTCGTCTTTCCCGACGAAGCACCGTCACGGTTCAAAGCTGCAACCCGTTCACCCTCAGTTCGCCAACTCGAGCGGGAGTTTCTCAACCGAG
>DORQ01000362.1:0-3319 GCA_003514205.1 Acidimicrobiaceae bacterium | reverse complement strand
AAGATCATCGAGTTAGTTGGCGCCCTCACCCACCACGACCGGCGAACTCGCGGGCACTCCGAACGAGTGCGACTTATTGCCGAAACCATCGGGGAAGAACTCAAGCTCACCTCCGAGGAGCTCAACAAACTCCGCTGGGCAGCGTTGGTTCATGACATCGGCAAGCTCACCGTGCCATCGGAAATCCTGAACAAACGCGGCCGACCAACAGAGGAGGAATGGCAGGTCCTTCAAGACCATCCTCATGCGGGGCTCCACCTCAGCGAAGGCCTCCACAACTGGCTCGGCGAATGGGGCGGCGGCATTTGGGAACACCATGAACGATTCGATGGAACTGGGTATCCGAACGGACTTCGTGGCGATCAGATCACGCTGGCCGGACGGATTGTGGCGGTCGCAGATTCCTACGAGGTGATGACCGCTACCCGATCATACAAATCTCCAATGCCGGTCGAGGCTGCACGAAAGGAACTCACTTCCTGCGCCGGGACGCACTTCGACCCCAAGGTGGTCCGGGCCATGTTGGCTGTATCGCTCGGGGAGACAACCAAACGATCTCGGCTGTGGTCATGGTGCTCACAGCCAGTCCTCTTTGCTTCACAAACGCCACTCGGCGCGGCCGGTCCTGCGCTCACCTCACTCGGCCTGGCAGCAACACTGGGGCTCGGGCCGCTCCCTTCCGCCCCAGTTGAAGCACCACCACCCCAGGAGTTGGCCATGACCGAGCCAGGCGCGCTCACCACCGGCGATCCTGGCCTAGCCAATACTGCCGATGGTGGAAACACGGCCGCGTCGAACTCGGGCTCCCCAACCAACTCGACAGGTGTCAGTGGAGACGCAGGAACACCGCCGTCAACCAGCGATGTGGCCGAGAACTCCCCCACCACGAGTTCCCCAAGTCTTCCAGCGACCACACTGCCAACAGCCACCCTGCCAGCACCCTCAGATACGAAACCGCCGAGAGCCTTTCCCACCACAATTCCCGCCGCCTCCACCTCGGTAGCTCCAACGACTACCAGCAATCCCAAGGGGAATCTTCCAATCACTGCAGTGAATGACTACCGAACCTTCACAGAGGGCGCTGGCGGCATCGCTGTGCTTTCCAATGACATCGACCCCGACGGCGACCTGGACCAAACGAGTCTGACCATTACCGCTGCGCCTCAACATGGCACGGCCTGGGTCACCCCCTTGCGCACCATTGTCTACCTCTTGACCTCTGAGGAAAAGGTCAGCGCCGACCAGTTGACGTACCAGATCTGCGACACCAGCGGCGCCTGTTCCTCAGCCACGGTCCATCTCACGAGGGACTGACGACAGCCTCGGGCGGATCAAGTGAAGCGGAGTAGCCCGGTCGAAGAGTTCGAATCACGAGCAGTACGACGAGCCCAAGCACCGCACCTCCAATGGCGACCTGGCGAAGACCAAGACGATCCCCAAGTTGACCTTCAACATTGAGCGACACTGCATACACAGCCCCAAGGATCACCTGATTCAACGACAGCACCCGCCCGCGGAGCTCACTGGGAGCCTGAAGGTTCGAGACCGTGGAGAAGCTGGAGAGCGCTCCGAAATACAGTGCCCCGCAGACGAGGATCGGCACCACGGCCCACTCCCAACTCGGACTCAACGCATACAGAATGACTGCCAGCGGACCCCCTGTGATCGAACCCAGCATCACTCGTCGGGGTCCATAGCGGGCGACCAGCTTCCCAAAGGTCAACCCAGTGATCACCGCACCAAGGCCTTGGCCCGTAATGAGCCAACCCACTGCCTGCTTTCCTCCACCCAGTTCCTTCTCAACCATGGCCGGAATAAGGCCAATGAAGGGCGCGACAAACAACGTGTTCAGACACAGCGCTTGAGCATTGACTCGCAGCGAAGGGGTTGAACTGACATAACGAAACCCCTCTCGTATCGAAGCAAACAACGGAGAAGGAGTTCTGGGCGTGTGAACGATGGAAATCGTGAGGAGGGACACCCCAACGGCAACGAAGCTCAGCGTGTTGATCGCCAACACCCAGGCCAACCCAATCTGTTGATACAACAGGGTTCCCAGCAGGGGGCCCACAACACGGCCGAGATTCCATGAGGCCGAACTCAGCCCAACGGCTGCGCCGATTTCCTCAGGCGGCACCAGTTCAGGCAGCAGGGCGCTCGAAGACGGAAAACCCAGGGCAAATGAACAGCCATTGGCCAGAGCAAACATGAAGAGCATTGGCGCGCCTGGGGATCCGAAGATCATTGCCCAGGTCAAAAGCCCAGCAAGTAAGCCTTGGGTGATGGTCATTGCCAACACCACGAGCTTCCGCGGAAGCCGATCTGCCAATGCTCCACCAATTGGACCCAACAACGCCGTTGGGGCGAACTCCGCAGCAGCCACAGCTGCAGACCATCCGGCGCTTCCAGTCAGATTCGCCGTGTAGTAGCCGAGAGACGCCGCCTGCATCCAGGAACCGACATTGGAGATGAGGGCGCCGATCCAGACAATACGGAAGGCCCGACGGCGAAGCGGAGCGAAACTTGAGACGGTGGGCGACTCGGTCACAGGGGAATGCCTAACACCGATCTACCTACTTCCCCGACCAACGGCCACCGTTTCCTCAAGATCCCAGAGGTGACACAATTCCACCATGTGCAGAAACATCACGACACTTCGAGGTCTCCAGCCAGCGGCCTCACCGGAGGAGATTGAGGCGGCCGCACGGCAATATGTGCGAAAGGTCAGTGGGGTTCAGAACACGTCCTCCGCCACATCCGAAGCCTTCGAACGGGCCGTCCAACATGTGACCGTCGCGACGATCGAGCTGCTCTCCACGCTTCCGCCGCGACGCCAGCCACCCACGACTGTTCCTCCGCTTCGCCGTCTCCAGCCCCGGGCGTGACCATGGCCGAGCAGCGCTCCCGAAGGGGTCTCAACCCCGGGAGGTTGATCGCCATCACGTTCGCCGAGGGAGTTGGGGTTGGCCTAGCACTTCGGCTCGCCGGTACAGCGGCCGAACCGGGACTCGTCAACGACTTGTTCCGGCCCAAGCCGGGTGCGCCTCCGTCGCTTGAGACGTGTTTCGAGCGAACTGAAGACTACGTATGGGGAACCGAGGCCATCTCGGATGAACTCTTCGAACGCCTTGCTGCTCTCGATCAGGAGTTCACTCCACGCTGGGTCATGTGGTCGCAGTCCACTGCGGCCGCTCTCCTCTCCCGTGGCCTTCGGTGTTCCCGTTCCTGGGACATTGCCGCGGTGCACCGTCTCCTCGTCGGGGGTTGGACTGCCGACCCCGCGCATGCCTGGGCACATGCCCACAACTTGGCGATGGAC
>DORQ01000242.1:2742-5483 GCA_003514205.1 Acidimicrobiaceae bacterium | reverse complement strand
ACCCAATCGGCTTTCGTTGTCGCTGTGGCGCCGTGGGCTGGCTGGCAACCTCAGGCGGCGTGATGACCCGCTGTTTCACCGCACCGCTGGTCTCCTCGACCCGCTGGGCGTTGGAACTGTCGCCAGTCTCGCCAGTCTCGCCGGTCCCAGTCTTGCCGGTCCCAGTCTCGCCAGTCTCGCCAGTACCGCCGGTCTCAGTATTGCCGGTCCGGCCGGTCCCAGGTTCGCCGGTCGCTCCTGCGCTAGCCGCGGTTTGCGATGCGGTGAGCTCGAATTCCTCGACAGAAGGTCCCACCTCCCGCAGGAGTTGTGCGAGTTCACCAGGCATTGGCCGGTCTGCCGGACGATCGGCGAGGCATCGATCGCGAAGTAGTTCAAGGGATTCTGGGAGTTCTCGATCGCCAAGCGCTGCCATCAAGGTGCTCATGATGGAGTAGGAGTCGCTAGCAGGCTTGGCGGGTTCTCCGCTGAGTATCTCGGGAGCGACGTGTGCGGTTCGTTCCTTTCGAGCGTGCTGCAGTGCCAGGAAGGTTGATCTCGGCAGCGGGTCTGTAAGCAGGATGCTGAGATCTGGTCGAACAAAGAGGTTCTGGGGCGAAACTCCCAGGTGGAGCAGCCGCTTGTTGTTCATTGCGGAGACCACGTCCGCCAGGTTGACTGCAACAGTCACTGCATCGGAGGTTGAGAGCTTCGACCCCTGCGCCAGTTGGTCGGCGAGTGAAGGTGACCCAATCCAGCTACGACGGATGTAGGGCGCTCCGGCGTCGGTGAGGCCTGCTTCCTGAGGAGTGACAAGCGCTGGAGTGTCCACGCTTCGTAACGCTCGAACATCGGCTGCGAACCCGGCCGCGCCCTCTTCTCGCTCGACAGAAGCGATGCGGTAGACCTTGAGTACCTCGACTGGGGTTCCCGCAGGATTGTCGACTCGGAACGTGGTTGCATACTCCGTGTCGCCGATCGCCGAGTAGCTTTTCTCATCATCTGGTGTATTCACGTGTCATTTCTCCAAGGTGCTCTGTAGGCACAGTACGGGGAGAAACTCAAAGAAGAAAGCCCAAATACATTGCGGCGAGAGCGAAAAGAAGGCTTGATGCGCCGCCAACTGCGAGGGCTGCCTTGGAGCGACCGATGATGTGGATGGCTGCGCCAGCTCCCGAGAGCAGAACGAGGAGGAACTTGATCTCGAACTCGGGATGGTTGATGGCATCGGTGACGAGCAGATTCCAGATTCCGGTAACCATTGCAATGCCATATGCCGGCCATGCGATTCGGTTGTAAGCCTGAGCAACTTGTTTGGGTGCCTCCGGCGAGATTTTCCGAAGCGTTGGGAGCAATCCCATGAGCACGATTTGGCCGCCAACCCAGATGGAGGCAGCGAGAACGTGAATGAACAGCCGGAGGGTATCCATGTTTGGACCTTTCCTGAACGTGAAGATCGAGAGGCGATCCTAGGGCTCAGGTGAGGGAAGCCAAAACCTCGCTGGCGGGAAGGTATCTGTCGGCCGCTACTGACTCCGCATTTGGCGGAGCGCCGAGGATGAATCCGGCAAAGGTTTCAAGACTCGCAACGAGATCTCGAAGGTTTCGTGGCGGCGGGAAGTACTCATCCTCCTCGGTGGTACTCACCTCCTCAACCCCGTTCCGGGGATTGAGGCGCTCAATGACAGCGGTCACTAGATCCTCGGGGGCTGAGGCGCCAGCGGTGACTCCGACCACGCCGGTGAGATCATTGGGGAGTTCCTCTGCGCTGTTGACACGAAACACTCGGTCGCACCCGGCCTCGCGGGCGAGCTTCTCCAAGGCCAAGGTGTTGGAGGAGTTGGCGGAGCCAACCACGATCACGGCGTTGCAGCGGGGAGCGATGTTCATCAACGCGTTTTGACGATTGGTGGTGGCGAAACACAGGTCACTTCGGCCGGGTAACCACATATCGGGGAAGCGGGCCTTCGTTGCCTCTGCGACGTCCTGCCAGTCACGGTGGCTCAGCGTGGTCTGCGCCAATAAGGCGACAGGCTGATCAAATTGTTCCAGCGCCTCCACTTCCTCAACAGACTCGACTCGGTGGATGGCATCGGGTGCAACCGCCATGGTTCCCACAGCCTCCTCGTGCCCCTCATGGCCCACATACACGATCTGATAGCCCTTGCCTGCCCGCACCTTCACTTCGTGGTGCACCTTCGTGACGAGCGGGCACACCGAGTCCACGACATATCCGCCACGTTCTTGCGCTTGAGCCACCACCTCCGGCGGAGAGCCGTGAGCGGAGAGCATGATGGGGCTCCCTGGCGGGACCTCCGCGATGTCGTCGACAAAGATGACGCCAAGATCGATGAAGCGATCTACTACGCGCTGATTGTGGACGATCTCGTGATAGCAGTAGACCGGGGGTTCAAAGGCACGAACCATCCAAGCCAGCGCTTTGATGGCCATCTCCACACCCGCGCAAAACCCTCGAGGAGCGGCAAGGAGCACAGTTTCGACGTCCATGTGCCACAGGCTACTCAGGAATATTCCTGCCTTAGAGCAGGCGACGGTCCTGGGCCCATCGTGTGAGCTCGCCCCGGCTGGAGAGTTGGAGCTTCCTCAGCACTGCCGACGCGTGAGTTTCGACGGTCTTGATGCCGATGCTGAGTTCTCGCGCAATCTCCTTGTAGGCGTAGCCCCTGGCCAAATAGCGCATGACCTCGCCTTCTCGGGGGGTGAGGAGATCGAGTTCAGGGTCGACTAGATCAGCTGGTTCC
>DORQ01000242.1:0-2573 GCA_003514205.1 Acidimicrobiaceae bacterium | reverse complement strand
AAGACTGCGTCGCCATCTGCAACGCGGAGAATTGCATCAACCAACTCGGTTGCGGTGATCAGCTTGGTGACGTAGCCACGGGCTCCCGCTCGAACCAAGCCAATCACGTCCTCCGGCGCATCGGAGACCGACAGCGCAAGAAATCGAGTCGGAATGCTGGCTTCCCGAATGACCGTCTGGCCACCACCACCGGGGAGGTGAACATCGAGCAAGACAACGTCTGGCCCAGTTTCCTGTATCCGCTGCAGGGCCTCGGCCACTGAAGCTGCCTGGCCGACAACCTCGACTGCATCGCCGAGCTCGGCAATGACGCCAGCTCGAAAAAGTGCATGATCGTCGACTACCAGCACTCGTGGGAGCGAGGGAGCTTGGGTCGGGTTGGTTGGATCGCTCACAGTCTCGGCGCCGCAGTCGGATCGAAGGGCAGGGAAATCTGAATCTCAGTGCCTATTCCAGTCTCGCTGCGAATCACGGCCGAACCGCCAGCTCGAGTAATTCTCCCAAGTATGGAGTCGGTGATCCCGCGGCGATCCGGCTGGACCATGGTTGGATCAAACCCGATTCCTCGATCGCGAACGAACACAGTGATGCCTCTCTGGTCGGACTCCGAAAACACTGAGACCGTCGGGTCACCGGAGAACTTTGCAGCATTGGTGACTGCCTCTCGAGTCGCTCCAAGGAGCGCCTCAGTGCGATTGTCGAATGGGCGATCCTCAAACGGACGATCGCCGACGGTGACCACCTCAATCTTGATGAGATGAAGGTCTTCCAGTTCATCGAGGCACAGCTGAAGCTCAGTGTTCCAGCTGGAGGTTGGTCTGCTCGACGTCTGCTCATACAGCCACCGTCGCAGCTCGCGCTCCTGCTTTCTGGCCAGGGAGGAAACCGCAGTTGGATCCTCCGCCCGGCGTTGCACCAAGGTCAATGTCTGCAGTACCGAATCATGAAGGTGCGCCGCCATTTCTGCCCGTTCGTGTTCTCTGGCGCGTTGTTCCCGCTCTCGACTGTTGGCAGTCAGCATGTGGAACAACGTCGGCCCGGCGATCAACGCCACCCCGGCGAAGGCGACTCCCAGCGCCAATCCAGCGTCGCGGAGTTGGTTCAAGCCGACCTGTTGGGAGAGATACACCGCAACACCAGTCCCGACGAGGACAAGGCCTGCTGTAACCCGCAACAGCACCGAGGCGATTGGCTGCGAGCCGGAGGCGAAGGACGCGGGAGAGCTCTCGTTTCGACTTGGTGCCGTCTTCCACGCCAGGACGAGCCCTACAGCGACAAGGCCAGATGGCAGGACGAGCTCGCTGCGGGCACCGGGCCAACGGCCGACGAGTTCGAGGATGAGCCCGAGCGTCAGTGCCAAGACACCCAGATCGGAGCGAAGGGCCGGAGGTTGTGGCTCCAACTGTCGACCACGCAGGCCCAGGGTGCTGACGAGATACAGAAGAATTCCGAATCCTCCGGCGAGGCTCAGGACAACAAAGCCAGCCTGAACCGCGATCCGAGATGCGCCAGTGGCAGCAGCGATCTGAGCCGACGTACCAAAGATGACTGGCTCATCGGTCGTCGGCAGCATCTGAGGAGGGGGGCGCAGCTGCAGACTCATGGCCGGCCCGTGATTGCGTGCATGTGCTCAGTTTCGCAGCTGCAATGGCACTCCGCATCAGGCACTTCCCTGAGGAGCCCATGGCTGAGTCTCAGGGTTGGCCTTCAGGGAACAATCAGGGCGAATCCCGATGTCCCAGGAAGGAAGGTTCGGTGACAATAGATTCATGGATCACACAGAGCCAGCGCTTCCCCAGCCCGAGACTCCCCAGCCCGAAAATCCCCAGCCCGGCATACCTCCGGCAGCACCGAC
Source organism: Acidimicrobiaceae bacterium (assembly GCA_003514205.1). Taxonomy (GTDB): domain Bacteria; phylum Actinomycetota; class Acidimicrobiia; order Acidimicrobiales; family Microtrichaceae; genus UBA11034. The sequence goes on along the minus strand of DORQ01000242.1, from coordinate 718 downwards.
CGCGTGGGAGTCAGTTCAGCGGGAGTTCAGGTCTCTGTACCGCAGCACACAACAGCGGCTCGTTGGGGGTGTGGCTGGGGGTATCGCTGAGCGTTACGGGGCTCCCGTGTGGTTGGTGCGAGTGGGTTTTGTGCTCGTCGCGATGACATCAATCGGCTTCTTGATCTACGTCCTGCTGTGGTGCGCTGTGCCGTCGGAGGACGGGAGAAGAGTGCTCGGCCATGGCGGGGTTCGAGATGTCTTCATTGTCGGTGCCGTTGGGTTGCTGGTGCTCCTGACTCTCGATGGGGCCACCCAGGAGAACGTATTCGGCCTGCTCGGAAGCCTTGTACCCTTCGCCCTCATCCTCGGTGGTCTACTCCTGCTGCTCAGCAGAACTGAGAGGAGCGGATCGCCGACGCAGATGAGGGACCCTCAACCGGGGCAGCCAACTCTGCCCGGTCGGCAGTTCGCACCCGGCCAATCCCCGACGACAGGCCACCCGGACCTGCTCACCGAGTCGCACCCAGTTTGGACACCCCGTCCGCCTCGCGCTCCACGTCCACGACCTTTCGTCGGCCCGCTCACACTGCTTGTCGGGTTTCTCTTGCTCCTGGCGTTTGCGATCCTTTAGATCGGAAGAGCACACGTCTGAACTCCAGTCACCGATGTATCTCGTATGCCGTCTTCTGCTTGAAAAAAAAAAAAAAAAAAAAGCCGTCCAACGCCACAATCATAA
>DORQ01000243.1 GCA_003514205.1 Acidimicrobiaceae bacterium | reverse complement strand
CCAATTTGCAAGCCAAACTGTCCTCACGTTGATCGTGATCTACGTGAGGACGAGCTAGGTCAACGACCCCCATGGGTTCCAAGCGGAGCGAGCCGTCCAGCATCGAGCAGAGCTGAACCAAGGTGGCGCCCCACGCTCTACAGTGCGACAGGATCCACCCTAGAAGTAGGGCGACAGGATTGAGTTCGCCCACGTGCAACAGATGATCGCCGACGCCACCATCGCTGGAGCGAACGGCAAGTTCTGACCGAAACCGACCTTGTAGATAACGCCACCGATGATTGCGAGCAGCGCTGCGAGCGTCAGCGACAACACCCCTAACAATGCCGCCGCCGGCAACGGTATCTCGAACATCATTGCGGCTGCGCCGAGGTGTAGACCCAGCATCACGGCAAGCCGCACGTCGCCGAAACCCATACCGCCGGGGAGCGCCAGCCACAACATAACCAGGATGCCGGCTATCCCAACAACGCCGAGGAGCGCTCCTAGCACGATGCGACTAGAGCCTTCTATCAGGGCGGTGGTGCCAATGACGAGGGCGCTGACCCCTGCGCTCGGCCACACTAAGATGGTCGGCACAATCATCGTTCGCATGTCTATCGTGGCCAGCGCTACCCCGGCGAGAACAAGCCAGAGGATGTGCGCCGATGCCACGCCGATTCCGAGACGCGAGACAACGAGGCCCACGACCACTGGTACCACTGCCTCAACCACGAGATGGAAGATAGGTATTCGTTCCCCGCAGCTGCGGCACTTCCCCCGGAGCAGCAGGTATGAAATCACTGGGATATTGTCGACTGCCCGTACCGGCGACGCACAGGTCGAGCATCTGCTCGTCCCGCCAACTACCTCGGCCCACGGACGGGTTCCATGGAGTTCTCCGAACTCGTTCGGTTCGTCGAGCGCGACAGGAAGGCGATCTACGATCACATTTGAGAACGACGCGAAGGCCAATGCGAATACGACGGCCAGTACGATCTGAATAGGTAGCGGCATGAGAAACGAGACTAGATACTCCCGCCGCTGAAACCGGCGATGTCATCGGGATGAGCGCTGGCGGCTTGAGCATCTTCCAAGGTGATGAGTCCTTGGCGTATTAACGAGCCGAGTGATTGTTCCAGTACGCACATTCCTTCTCGCTGGCCTGTGGCCACGAGGTTACGAATCTGTCGTACCTTGCCCTCCCGAATGAGGTTTGCGACAGCCGGAGTTCCAAGCAGAATCTCAAAGGCCGCAACGCGGCCTCCACCGATTTTTGGGATGAGTCGCTGCGCAATGACTCCTTGGATTGCCATCGAAAACTGGGTGCGAATTTGGTCCTGTTGTTCCGGCGGGAAAACGTCGATCACGCGGTCGACCGTTTGTGCAGTGTCGTTGGTGTGCAGCGTTGCGAACACGAGGTGACCGGTCTCAGCGAGGGTGAGAGTCAGCGCAACCGACTCTCGGTCGCGCATCTCGCCAACCAGCACAACATCGGGATCTTCTCGGAGCGCCGCCCTCAGGGCTGCTGCGAAGCTCGTAGCGTCGCTGCCGACCTCGCGTTGGTTCACGAGTGCAGTTGCCGAGTAGTGCACGTATTCGATTGGATCCTCAATCGTCAGGATGTGAACGGGGCGAGTCTGGTTGATTGCGCTCACCATTGCTGCCAAGGTGGTCGACTTGCCCGAACCGGTCGGACCTGTGACGAGCACCAGTCCATGTGGTTTCTTCACCAGTGCAGCGCAGGCTTCAGGCAAACCGAGTTGTTCGGGACTCGGAATATCGGTTGGAATCAACCTCAACGCCAAGGCTGGAACACCCATTTGGTAATACGAGTTGGCTCGGAATCGGGCATGCTCTCGCCAGGAGAAGGAGTAATCGAGCTGGCGAGCCACGTCATACTCGGCGAGATCTTCTGGGGAAAGTAATCCGTTATGGAACTGGTCAAGTTGATTCTTAGTGCTCGGACCAACATCGGGGATGGCTCGTAGCTTTCCATCTACTCGAACCCTCGGCGTGGAACCGACGGACATATGAAGGTCAGTTGCACCGACCTCCCAGAGATAGCTGAGCCAGGGATCAAGAGCGGTGGTATCGGCGATGAACACAGTGTGGTCTTTCGTAACTACTCACGCGGACGGAACGTTTGTAATTGAAAGAGAATGCCAGACTGAAGCGTTGAGCGGGCGAAAAAAGGTAACACGAAACGCACCTCGCCCTACATGAGATTATTTCGATTGACATCTCCCAATATCAGGCGTGTAATGCTCGGAGACCCACAGCATTACGGGGACACCTGCGAACTCAAGCAGGTGCAATGCGGGGATGGGGGTGGGAAAGCAAATGTTACGCCGACATCGGTCCAAGCCATCTGGCGCGCCGAGCGGGATTCAATTCGACTCGATTAACAACGAAGAGTTGGGCCGCGAGATCGACGACTGGACCTCTGCGCCTCGCCAGTCCACAGGCGAAATCGTGCTCGAATTGGAGTTCATTGACCAAGTCCAGCTGGATTTCGCACTGGCCAGCACGTCGAGACAGGGGCTGATCTATCTAGCACGCTCCTCAATCTCGGCTTTCTCAACGATCATCAAGTCGCCCAGACCAAGGCAATCGAATATCAGATTCCCTATGTTGATCTCCGCACAGCAGTTCTCGATCAGGCCGCTATTGAAATTGTGGGCGAGACGCTTTGTCGTCAATGGAGTGTCATCCCGGTTCGCACCAATGGAGACCGAGTATTTATTGCCTCCTCCCAACTCGACAACACTGAAGCAATCGAGGCACTGACTCAGAAGTGCAAGCGAATTGGGCTACTTTCTGCCTCTCAAAGTGAAATTGAGCGGCAGGTTCACGAGCGATTCGACGCTCTGAGCGAGACAGCGGCCTACGCACAAGCCTTCGAGCTTGCCGATGACTCTACAGTCGCTGACAACGACCACCGCGCCGCCGTCGTCGACGAAAATGCACCAATAGTCCAGGTAGTGAGCCGGATCGTAACGCAAGGCGTCCGCAACCGGGCGTCCGACATCCACATCGAAGCACATCAACACGCAGTCAAGGTCCGTTACCGAATCGACGGCGCGCTTTCCGAGGCCCTCACCCTTCCTGCGAAAATGGGTCCGGCAATAGCGAGCCGGATCAAGGTAATGGCCGAACTAAACATTGTGGAGCGTCGCCGCCCCCAGGATGGGCAGTTTTCTCTCAAGGTCGACGGTCGGCCAATCGACATACGAACATCAGTGCTCAGCACCATCCACGGCGAGAAGGTCGTCATGCGGGTGCTCGACAAAACTCGCTCAATCATCGGGTTGACTCAGTTGGGCATGCCCACAGACACTGTGACGCGCTACTTGTCGATAGTGAATGCGCCGGTTGGAATGCTTCTCTGTACCGGCCCAACAGGATCGGGAAAGACGACAACGCTGTATTCCACACTTGCGGAGGTCGACGACCCAAAGAAGAACGTGATCACGATCGAGGATCCTGTCGAGTACGAGTTTGATGGGATCAACCAGATGCAGGTGAGCGAGGCGGCAGGCATCACCTTCGCTGATGGCCTACGCGGCGTGCTCCGGCAGGATCCTGATGTGATCTTGGTCGGCGAGATTCGTGATCAAGAAACCGCCAGAATCGCCACCCAGGCTGCTCTGACTGGCCACTTCGTCCTGTCGTCGCTCCATGCTGTTGATGCCGTCGCGGCGGTGCACCGATTCATCGATATGGGCATCGAGCCGTTTCTGGTCGCATCAGCGATCAGCGGAGTTATCGGCCAGAGACTCCTACGAAAGATCTGCTCGTCCTGTCGAATTCCCCACGAACCTTCCTCTCGTGACTACAGGGTCGTTCGCAGCGTGGTGGGAAACGATCCAGTGTTATGGATGCGCGGCGCTGGCTGTCCCGCCTGCAACGACTCCGGCTACCACGGTCGCCAGGGGGTCTACGAGCTACTGCAAATGTCAGACAGACTTCGCGAACTCATTGTCTCGAAGGCCTCTCACGCAGAGATGCGGCACATGGCGATTGAGGATGGAATGCAGACCATGCAGGATCAAGCATTCCGATTGGTCGCCAAAGGGGTGACGACGGTGGAGGAAGTCTTGCGAGCGGTCTACGCCCCTGGTGTGGAAGTTGCTGACGCACGACCAATTCTTGCACTTGGTGCCGGAAGGGCTTCGCTCCACGTTGCCGAACAGGGCGCTGCTGAGCCCTCCCGACTGACTGGTCGATCGTCCGAAGGATCAGCAGGCTCTGCCGACGCCGACTTGACCGTAGGTGAAACCGCATGACTGCGACGCTCACAAAGTTCAAGTACTCAGCAGAGACCATGGACGGCCAACCCGTGAAGGGGCAGATCGAAGCGCAGTCCGCAGGCGCCGCAAGAAACGAACTCGCCCTCAATGGCTTTCGGGTGACCAAGATCGTTGAGCGCAAGGGCCTCCAGATCGAAGTCACGAAGCAGAGAATCCCTCTGATTCAGATCATGCACTTTTCGCGGCAGATGTCGACATTTATCCGCGCTGGGGTACCGATGGCTGAAGCCCTCGACGCCATTAGAGCAGACTGCGCAAACGAGCGTTTCAAGATGCTCCTCACTGACGTTCTCGAACGCGTACGGGGAGGCAGATCAGTTACTGAGGCGCTCGCTCTTCATGCAAGTGTGTTCCCGTCGTACTTCATTGCCATGCTCGGATCCGCAGAGCTCACTGGCAGAATGGACGACGCCTTTGCGCAGCTTCACAGGTACATCAAGCGCGACGTGGCGCTCAGCAAAGCAGTACGAAAGGCCCTGACCTACCCGGCAATCCTCTTGGTGGTAGCGCTCGGCGTGGTCCTCATTATCGTCGTTTTCGTCATTCCCAAGTTCGCCGACTTCTTCAAGTCCTTTGACGCAGAACTGCCGCTACCTACGAGAATGCTCATGAGTACTGCCAAGTTCGTTCAGTCGCCGTTGGGCTTGGCAGTCGGAGTGGCCTTGATAGCACTCGTGATGAGTGTCGTGTTAGCCGTTCGAACCCGCAAGGGAAAGCGTTCATTCCATAAGTTCTTGCTCCGAGTTCCAGCGCTCAACACAGTTATCATCTACTCCTCGACTGAACGATTCTGCCGTGTGCTTGCAGTCTTGTTGGAAGCAGGGGTAACGCTCACTGATGCGATGCCAAGCGCAATTCAGTGCACGACAAACTTGATCTTCAAGGAGCGACTCGGAATCTCCGTCGACGAGATTCTGAGAGGTGACGGATTCGCTGAGCCAATCAGGAACGCAGACATCTTTCCACCGACCATGGTGCAGATGGTTCGCGTCGGTGAACGAACTGGAGAGCTTCCAGACCAGCTCGACAATGTTGCCAGTTTCTACGAGGAGGAACTGGACTATGCAGTCGAAAAACTTACGACATACTTCGAACCAATCGTGATCCTGTTTATCGGATTGGTTGTCGGATTCGTCGCACTAGCGATGGTGAGCGCCATGTATGGAATTTATGGACAAGTAAAGGTCCAGTAGCGCCCAACAGATCGATGTTCGGCGTCACGAGCCGTTCACCGAAATAGCGATTGCCACAAGGTTTTCGCTGAACAAATTGGAGATGAAAATGAATTCTAACACATCAACCCGTCGAGCACGAGGCCAGGGTGGTTTCACCTTGATTGAACTCCTCGTAGTCATCGCGATTCTCGGCATCCTCGCGGCTGTCGTGGTATTCGCAGTTGGCAACTCAACCGGAAACGCAAAGACTGTCGCCTGCAAGACCGAGGCAGCGTCAATTACCACTGCCGCCAATGCAGCCAAGACTTCAAACTTGGTCAATACGACTAAGGAGAATTACACGGCCTATTTGGATGTTGCATCGAGCCCACTGAAGTACTTCACTGTGGCCGGGGACCTCTCGCTCGCGACGCCTACAGCCATCGTCTCTACAGCAGTCGGCACGCTGCCCTCGGGCTGCTCCGTTCCGGGGACAGTGAATCCGTAACCGACACAAAGCAAATTGTTGCGAGTTTGGGGTGGGGCTGGCGCCCTGTCCCAAACTTGCCGCTTCAAGCCAAGTTCACAGCGCAAGACGGGAGCGCGACGCGCACTCAACAAACATAGATCCTCATTGCGAGTCAGAGGTTTCTGGGGGTATTCCAGGTGTTTCAATCAGTTACTAGGCGCTCGGGGGCGAACCGCCGAAGCCCTACAAGATCCAGCAAACGGGGCCAGCGCGGATTCACCCTCATCGAAGTCATGGTGGCTGTCGCAGTGCTTGGGCTCACCCTCGTCGGAACAGTCGCCGGCACCGTGGCGCTCAGCACAGCAACTGTGCTGAACATGAATCAGGTACAGGCTGGGTTGCTGGTCACCGACGTCTCGGAACGCTTGGAGCGAGCCGTCTATGTCAACTGCGCGACAATCGCTACGTACAGCTCCGCACTCCCAGCGGCCACGGCATACACCGCCACGATCGTGAGCGTCGAATACCTGGTGAACAAAAGCGCCGATCCCCAAGTGTTTCAAAGCACCTGCCCCGGGACCCCGGACCAAGGGATGCAACGGGTAACGGTACGGGTCAGCCCCACCTCAGGAAACGTCGGCCGCAAGGAACTTGTGAGCTTCTACATGAGACAGTCGGCTTGCCCGACTCCGTGGCCCACGGTTGCTGGACAAACGTGCTGAGAGGTTGCCGACCAGATGCCCCATTCAACGCCCCACGACACCAGTAGATCTCAAGGAATTCCCTTGAGACGTTTTCGCGCCAGAGGCCAAGCGGGGGTAACGCTCCTAGAGCTTCTCGTAGCAATGGCAATCACCGCACTCCTCGGTGGCCTCATTGCGCAGTTCTTCATCGGAACGACCCGGACCATCTCCGATTCGTCGCGTCGGCTGGCAGTGATGCAGTCCGCTCAACGAATCGGTTCTGCCTGGTCACGAGACGTGCAGAATGTCGAGCCGAGCGGCGTCAATAGTGCCCAGTGCCCTCGACAAGCTGCATCCAGCCTTCCAACACCCGAACAAACACTGGTCTCATTTTCGTGGGGGCTGTCCTCCAGCGGCGACCAGACCAGTCGCACTGCAACCTGGGCCACCGCCGGTTTCGGAACTGACATGGTGCTGATCCGCCGTTATTGCCAAAAAGATGTGATGATCAGCGAGGACGTACTCGCTACAGGCATTGCCGCACATGGCACCATAAACGGGCTGGCAATCGTTCATGGTCCAAGCGGTGCCATGTCCAACGACTTCTGCCCGTTAGTGCCTGCAGTAGGAGGCATCTCGGCTCGCTGCACGATCTCCGTGGATGGGGCGTTCAAATACTCCCTCCAGATCGCACGGCGTGTCCCCGACTATTCCGGTGCCGACAGCCCATTCTCGCCACCGGCACCAACCATTTCCGGAGTTGTGTCTCGAAACGGATTTCTCGTGGTCTCGTGGACTCCACCATTCATGCCGCCGTCGGTTCCGGCCATCACGAGTTACCGAATCTTCGCGTATAGCAGCGCTAGCGGTGTCACCCCAGCGACCTACCCGGGTGGCCACCCGAATGCGGGTCAGCCGATCTCTCAAACCTACGGAGGGGGCGCCACACTGAGCGATCTCATCGGTCTCGTGAACGGCACTGCCTACTACCTCCGTATTCAGGCCCAAAATGACACAGGTTGGGGGGCACTCAGCGACCCTGCCTTCGGGCCGGGGACACCCACGGGAACACCCCCTGAAGCGCCAACGATCACCTCCGTAGTTGGGGGCGATGCTTCAGCGACAGTGAACTGGACAGCTCATGCCAACAACGGTGGGTCCCCAATAACGAGCTGGAACCTGTATGCCATTCCGGTCTCCGGCGCGACGATTGGCCCGATCTCCATCACGCCGGGCACCGTTTCCTCTGGCGTAATTCCTGGGCTCACCAACTGGATGAAATACAAAGTCCAAGTCGCGGGAGTCAACGCTCTTGGTGAGGGAATCTTGTCCAGCCAGTCATCCTGGTTCATCGCTCACCCGCCGGCGATTTTCGTTCGGAGTACTGGGGAGGACAACGCCAGCTGCGGAACGGAAGCGACCCCATGCCGCCAAATCGAATACGGGTTGAGCCGGGCAACCGCTGCTGGCATGGCCTTTGTCGGTGTTGCTGGCGGGAGCTATTCCTCGTTCAACCTTCGTGCCGACACGTCAGTCCGCGGCGGGTTCAGCGATGACTTCCTTGATACCGCCGACAGAAATGCGGCTGTCACTACTGTGACATCCTCGTATCGGGCCGCAGCGACTGCCGATGTTGGGGTCTACGGGCCCTCCGCTGGGCTCTCAAACGTAGCGCTCCTCGACCTCACTATCTTGCGCGCCGACGCATCCGCGACTTCTGGGCGGTCGTCCATCGGGGTCTACATCAATGCGAGTGCAGTGAACACCCAACTGACACGTGTAAAACTTGTCGGAGGCGTGGGTTGGCAAGCCACCGGCGTATTTGTTGGTGCTGGCGCCAACGTCACGATCACTGCCAGCGAGATTCGCAGCGGAACTGCTGCCGGAGCTGGCAGCAGCGCCTATGGGATTCGAGCGATTGGAGCAACGGCGACGGTCACCGGCTCACAAATCAGCGCGTCTGCCGGCATCGCTGGCACTCCCGCAACAGCGTTTGGGACGCGTAGCGTCGACGGCAACACCGGCGGCAACGGCAGCAACGGATGCTCCTCAAGCGGCTGCAGTTCGAGCGGCGGTGGCGCCGG
>DORQ01000253.1:2810-4258 GCA_003514205.1 Acidimicrobiaceae bacterium | reverse complement strand
ACTGGGAGCAACACGACTGGGAGCTTCGTCGGCGCAGCTTTGAGACGGTGGAGACGTCCAAGCCTGGGCCCGGGACCAGTGGTGATGTTGAGTCTCATGGTGGTGTTCTGCATGGCAAGGAGTCCGATCGGGCAAACTGGCACCGTGCACTCACTACTGAAGAATGTACGCGCATTGTTAGGCGACAGCGCGGTTCTTGATGAACTGACTGCTGCACACGGTGCGGATTCGGGCTCGCTTCGGGTGGAACCCACTGACACACAAGGTGTCTCCGCCGTCCTCCGCGCCTGTGCAGAAGCCGAGGTTGCAGTGGTTCCCGAGGGTGGAGGAAGCGGCCTCGTGGGTGGTGCTGGTCCGCAACCGTTTCCTCATGTGCTTCTCTCCACCCGCCGCCTACAAACCCTCGAACACCGTTCTGGAGAGCCAGCTGCAAGAGTCGGCGCCGGTGTCACCCTTGCCGAGCTAGAACGATCCCTCGCTCCAACTGCCTGGCGATACGGCATTGACTTCGGGGCGCGTGATCAGGCGACACTTGGGGGCACCATCACTACCAACGCCGGCGGCTCGGGAGTATTTCGCTTCGGAACTACTCGCCAGCAGGTGCTCGGGTTGGAGTATGTCCTTGCTGATGGCACTGTCGTTTCCGATCTGAGTCCGTTGATGAAGGACAACACCGGACTCTCACTCCAAGATCTCATCATCGGCTCCGAAGGAATCCTGGCCATTGTTACCCAGGCCTCGATTCGGCTCTGGCCTCGACCGGAGCATCGAGCAACGGTGCTCGCCGGCTTCCCAGACTTGGATGCCGCTTTGCAAGCTTCTCGAGTTGCTGCTCGGAGTGTGCCGATTGAGGCGATTGAGTTCATGGACGGCGCCTGCCTGAGCGCAGTTGCACAGCACACCTCTGTTGCTCACCCGTTGGAGGGTCACGGTGCAGCGCTGCTCCTCGAATCAGCCCACGATGATCAGACAGTGGCGCTGGCGGCCCTTCATGACTGGATCGACGCTACGAGCCCTTCCGCCACTGCGGCCGCCACGGATCGAGCGGACCGAGCCAGATTGTGGGCTTTTCGAGAGGGAATCGTGCCAGCAATCACTGCGCGAAGTTCGTTCCCCTTGTTGAAGTTCGATCTCACGTTGCCCCAAGAGTCTCTTGCCGGGTTTCTCGATTGGTGCACGACCCAATTCGGCGATGCGGCCTGGCAGTTTGGTCACGCAGCAGATGGAAACGTTCACCTGAATCTCACCGATGTGGCGCAGGGAGAACGCGGAGCGATCTCGGACACCGTATATCGACAGGTATGCGCACTCAGCGGCTCAGTCAGCGCAGAGCACGGCATCGGCCGATACAAGGTCGCCGCCCTTGCCCAGCAACGGACCTCAGCAGAGCTGTCGCTCATGAGGGGGATCAAGCAGGTGTTTGACCCGAAGGGAATTCTCAATCCAGG
>DORQ01000253.1:2360-2600 GCA_003514205.1 Acidimicrobiaceae bacterium | reverse complement strand
GCCGGTTCCTCAGTCGGTTCCGAACCACTCGCCGCGCTCTTGAAGGACCGATTTGAGCAGAATCGGCTTGTCGGTCATCACCCCGTCCACCCCCATGTCGAGCAGCTCGTGCATCACCGCAGGTTCGTCGATGGTCCAGACGTGCACCTCGGCGCCAGCGCGATGGGCGTTGCGAACCAGACGGGGTGTGACGATGCGTATCCCCTTGTGCGCAAGCGGCACTTGGAAGACTGGATGCGG
>DORQ01000253.1:0-2179 GCA_003514205.1 Acidimicrobiaceae bacterium | reverse complement strand
TTCGGTCCTGAGGACGTGCACAACTCGGGGCCACAGAGCGTCTGCATTCGTGTAATCCGCTCATCACTGAATGCTCCGATACACACGCGATTGACATCGCGCCGAGCCAACAACAGTGCTGCGAGCGGCTCGACACTGTCATCAGCTTTTGGATCAACATTAAATCTGGCGTGTGGAAATGCCTCTAAAAGATCGGCAAACCGAGGGATGGGCTCGCGTCCATCGACTCGCACCGATGCCAACTCCGAATACGGCAAATCCGCGATCGCTCCGACAGCATCGGTGGTTCGGTCCAGCTGGTCGTCATGAAAGGCCATGAGCACCCCATCTGCGGTGAGATGGACGTCTGTTTCGAGATAAACGTATCCAAGGTCCGCAGCGTGTTGGAACGCCGGAAGGGTGTTTTCCGGCGCCTCGCTCGCACCGCCACGATGTGCGAATGCCTTCGGACCGGGGTGTTCAAGTACCGGATAGTTCATCATTCATCTCGACACTTCTCGGGGTCCATCGGAGTTTGTTGAGCTCGCTTGGATTCCTCGCGAAACCCAACTCGCGACTCTGAGCCTAGACGGGTGTAGACCTGCGTTATCATCTGGCCAGCGTTGCGCCGGAGTGCGGCCATCGTCGCTTGTTAGGGGATCCATGACCACAGAAGTCTCACTTACTGACGTCGACGCACTGTGCGACCAATTGCTTGATCAGTGCCCGGTTGCCACAACGCCCGAGCGCGAATTCCTCGGGTGCCAATACGATCTCGGCCTCGCCTGGACTCACTTCCCCCGAGGATTCGGCGGCCTCGATGCCGCACCTGGGTTACAAAAGCGGGTGCTTGAGAGAATTGCGAAAGCTGGCGGCCCGATCGGCGGCATGAAGAACCCGATTGGGTATGGCATGTGCGCTCCCGCAGTCATCATGCACGGCACTGATGAGCAACGGGCGATGACCCGTCCGCTCTTCACCAATGAGCACATCTGGTGCCAGTTGTTTTCCGAACCAGGTGCTGGCTCTGACGTGGCTTCGCTTGCGTGCAAAGCGGAACGCGATGGCGACGAGTGGATCCTCAATGGGCAGAAAGTGTGGACCACCCTCGCCCATATCAGCTCGTTTGGACTGATCATTGCGCGGACCGATCCAGACGCCGCTAAACACCGTGGGATGACAGCGTTCATCGTCGATATGGCGGCGCCCGGGGTGGAGACTCGACCGCTCCGCCAAATCACCGGTGAGGCCGAGTTCAACGAGGTCTATTTCACTGATGTGAGAGTTCCAGACTCGATGCGCGTTGATGAGGTTGGTCGAGGATGGGGTGTGTCCATCACCACCTTGATGAATGAACGCGTGTCGATTGGGGGCAACACGCCGCCTCGCAACAGTGGGCCAATCGGACAGCTCCTCGCCTTGTGGAAGTCCACTGGTTCAGAAAGCTCCGCAGAGCGTGAGGAGTTCATGAAGCTCTGGTCAGCCGCCGAAATCAACCGCTTGACCAACATACGCGCCTCTCAGAATCGCAAGAGCGGAACCCCTGGCCCTGAGGGTTCAATTTCTAAGCTCGCCATGGCGGAGCTCAACAAGTCGATCTACTCATTCGCCATGAACCTGCTCGGCGCAGAGGGAATGTTGTTCGATTCCTATGCAATGCACCAGCCGAAGGCAGCGCTGTTTGGCGATGACCTCCACAAGAACTTCCTTCGGGCTCGCGCGAACTCCATTGAGGGAGGCACCACTGAGGTGATGAAGAACATCCTCGGAGAGCGGGTGCTGGGGCTACCCGGCGACATTCGAATGGACAAAGATCTGCCGTGGTCGAAGGTGCCGCGCAACTAGGCCTGCCAGCCGCGCACGCACTGCCAGCCGAAGAACTACCACCCGCACGAGGAACCCGAGGGGAGTTGGCCTGCCGAAGCTGCCGAACTCCCCACGGGAATGAACCTTGGCGGAAGGTTCATTCGGTCGAGAGTAGATCAGCCGGAAGGTAGTGTCACGCTGTCACGGTTGAGCAATTTCACCCAGACTGTGGCGGCGATGGTTCCTGGCTCCGGTCGGTGGCGGGACTTGTGTCGGCCTCTGGGATCGACAGCTCGGGTAGCCATTCCATGACAATGAGTTGCCGTGGAGTTCCAACGCGAACCGTATCGTCCTGATCCCGGTTTGCCGGCGCGTTCTCGGGCGGAGCGTTCTC
>DORQ01000237.1:9926-10382 GCA_003514205.1 Acidimicrobiaceae bacterium | reverse complement strand
GTGTGCCGAGCGCGCCAGCAGATGGTCCTGCGACCAACATTCGTTCACGTCACTGGGAGCCACCGCTAAGCTCCCGATCCACCAACCGTTCGAACCGGCCCACGTCAGGACGCCCAATGTCGAATCTGCTCAGGAAAACCACAGGTTCCGTGTTCATCTCGATCCTCGTGACGGCTGCAATGGTGGTGAGTTCCTGTAGCAATTCCAACGAGGCATCCGACACGGAGCAACAGGAGAGTGGCAACCGCACCGCCAAGGAAGCTGCCGAGGCCGAGGCCGAACTCACACCCGTGCGAGGTGGCTCGATGATCTTCGCTGTGGAAGCAGAGAGCGCAGCGGGATACTGCCTGCCGACCTCACAGTTTGCCGGGGCGGGAAATCAGGTGGCCTCTGCTATCTTCGATCCGCTGTTCCGGCTGAACGCTGATTTCCAACCAGTTCCGTATCTCGCGAAGA
>DORQ01000237.1:6230-9861 GCA_003514205.1 Acidimicrobiaceae bacterium | reverse complement strand
ACCTCGGCCACCGTTGCGCGGAGCTTGAAGCTCTACTTCGGCAAACCAGACATGGTTGCTGAGACCGGTATCCAAGCCCTGTTGTCGTCGGTGATCTATCAGAACATCGATCGGGTTGAGGCGACAGATGAGCAAACGGTGGTGATTTCAACGAAGGAACCATGGCCAGCGTTGCCCAGCTTTCTGTCTGGCGTTGCAACAGGAATCATGGCGGAGGCCCAGATGGCTTCCGGTCCGGAGCAATGCGCGAGGCAACCAATTGGCACCGGGCCCTTTGCGTTCAAAGAATGGAAGATCGGCGAGAAGATGTCGCTCACCAAGAACCCCTACTACTGGCGAACCTCAGCAACCGGTGAAGCACTCCCCTACCTGGATTCGCTGACCTTTCGAATGATGGAAAACGGATCAGCGCGGCTGGATGCACTCGAGGGCGGCACGATCGATGCTGGGCATTGGACCACCCAAACTGCATTCGACCTGCTCGCAGCCGATGATCGCTTTCGGCTCATCCAGGAGAGGCCAGGTCGCCAAGAGGTGACCTACGGTCTCATAAATGAGGGGCGCGAGCCTATGAGCGATCCCGAGGTGCGCCGACATCTCAGCCTGGCCACCAACAGGAAAACCATCAACGAGATCTACAGTTCAAGCGTCGCCCGAGTCGCCAACGGCCCCTTCGACACCGAGGTGTTGGGCTACCTCGATCTCCCCGATCGGCCCTACGACAAAGCTAGAGCAGCCGAGTTCTTCGAGGACAAGAACATCACCGTGAGCATGGCGTACTCAGCGGAACCGACAATCCAGGCAGTGGCAAACGAGGTGAAGCGCCAACTTGGGGAGGTTGGTGTGACCGTCAATCTCAACGAGCTCGACCAAGCAGCGCTGGTTGATCGAGCGCTGAGCGGCAACTTCGACATGCTGATCTTCCGTAATCACGCGGGCAACGATCCCGACACTCAGTACATCTGGTGGCACAGTGGGTACCCCACGAATTTCGGCAAGATCAACGATCCCAAGGTCGACGCACTTCTTGAGGCGGGGCGAGTCGAGATCGATCCCGCGAAGCGAAAGGCTATCTACGAGGACCTGAACCGAGCGATGTCCGAGGGCGCTCATAACTCATGGAACTTCTATGCCGATTGGGGTCTTGGGTTTGTGAAAGAACTGCACGGGCTCGACTCAGCCACGATGCCTGACGGCTCACCCGGACCAGGATTCAACTGGGGGATCACCCGACTGGAAGAGGCCTGGCGCGAGCCAACGTAGAGCTACACCGAGCCGGCGCCAGTGGAGGTCAACCCCTCCGTTCAATCGGGGGTTGGGCGATGGGGAGATCGACCCGGAAGTTTTCCGAGGAGTTGCTCCCATGTGCAGTCTGCGCACGATACAGTTCCCCCAAGCCGTGTGTCGGGGGTCACACCTTGGGAGTACTGAGACGAGTGCTTGGTCGACACGGCGAACACCGAACATCGAACACCGACTACCGAATACCGACCTCGGAAACCGAGGAAACCAAATGGAGGCACTACTCGTGCGGAGACGATCAAGTTGGACCACTGCTGCAGGTATCGGCCTTGCGTTGGTACTTACAACAACGGGCTGCGGAGACGACAAGGCCGAGAAGAAGACCTCCGAGGGGTCGACTTCCGGTGCAGTTGAATCTGGCAAAGAGAAGGATGCTGGCAAGCCAGTTCCTGGAGGTGAGATCTCATACTCGCTTGAAGCTGAGACAAGCGGGGGCTATTGCCTCCCCACCTCCCAGCTCGCAGCAGCGGGCATCACCACCGCAAATGCGGTGTTCGACTCCCTCTACAACTTCGACGCGGAGTTCAAACCGATCCCCTTCCTCGCTGAGTCTGACTCCTGGAATGCCGACTTCACTCAGCTCACGATGAAGATCCGCCAGGGAGTGAAGTTCCACGATGGGTCCGATCTCACAGCGCAGACCGTGGCACGGAACCTCAACCTGCTTCGGGGCGAGGCCACCATTGTCGCCGAGACCGGCCTGAGCCCATTGCTCACCCGCTTCGTCTTCCAAAACATTGCAAATGTGGAAGCCACCGACGCTTCAACGGTCGTCGTAACGACCACCACTCCGTGGCCGGCACTGCCGGAATTCCTCGCAACCGGACGCTACGGCATCATTGCTGAGGCACAGATGGCGGCAGGCAAAGACGGCTGTGCGACGAACATGATTGGCACTGGCCCGTTCAAGCTCGTGAGCTGGAAAATCGGCGATGAGATGAAGCTGGAGCGCAATCCCAACTACTGGCGCAAAGATGCCGATGGGGTTCAGCTGCCCTACCTTGACAAGCTCAACTTCAGGTTCTTTGAAGGTGGCTCGTCACGGTTCGACGCCCTCGACGGCGGAACCATCGATGCTGGCCATTGGTCCACCCAATCGATCTTCGACGAAATCTCCACCGATGACCGGTTCCAGCTCATTGCCGAGGGCAAGGGTCGCAAAGAGGTCGCCTACGGCTTGACCAATGTTGATACCGCACCCCTCAACGACATTGAGGTTCGCCGCCACATGGGAATGGCAATTGACCGAGACACCCTGAACGAGATCAACAGCTCCAGTGTGTTCAAAGTCGCCAATGGTCCATTCGACACTGACGTGATGGGGTATCTCGAGGAGCCAGGCAACGTTCAATACGACAAGGCAGCTGCCGCGGCGTTCTTCGAGGGCAAGAACATCTCCTTCGAGCTGACCTACGCAACCGATCCAACCACGCAGGCCATCGCGAACGATGTGAAGCGTCAACTTGGCGAGGTTGGCGTCACCGTCACCGTGAACGAACTTGATCAGGCCTCACTCATCGACAAAGCCCTTGGCGGCAAGTTCAACGTGCTCCTCTGGCGCAACCACATGGGTGCCGACCCCGACACCCAGTACGTGTGGTGGCACTCCGGCCTGCCGACCAACTTCGGAAAGATCAACGATCCGAAGATCGATTCCTTGCTTGAGCAAGGTCGTGTCGAAAGCGATCCGGCGAAGCGCAGGGCCATCTACGAAGACCTCAACCGTGCCTTCGCCGCCGGTGCGTACAACCTCTGGAACTGGTACACCGAATGGGGTATCGGCGCTCGTAAGGAAATCCACGGCCTCACCTCGGCAACTATGCCCGATGGATCACCTGGCTCCGGCCTCCGCTGGGGTATCAACCGGTTCGACGAAACCTGGGTTGAGCAGTAACTCGAAGTAGTTGTGGTGGTGCAGCCTGAGATATGGCTGCACCACCACCTGTTTTCGGTCTCGGGGAGGGACATTGCGAAATCTCTTGATGAAGGTGCTGCGGCTGCTCTTTGTGGTGGTAGCAGTGAGTTTCATCACGACCATCTGTATCCGGCTGATCCCTGGGGATCCATCGCAGCTCACCTGTGCCGGGGCGGACAAAGCGAAATGTGACGTGGTGCGTAAAGACATGGGGTTGGACCGGCCCGTCGTGGCCCAGTTCGGCACCTGGGCGAAAGACTTCGCCACTGGCGACCTTGGGAAGTACTACCGCCGACCGGAGATCGTGAGCGATCGCGTGAAGGCAGGTCTCCCGGTCTCGCTGTCGCTCATTCTCTATACGCAGGTAGTGGGCTTGCTGATTGCTATCCCGCTCGGGGTGATGACCGCCTACCG
>DORQ01000237.1:1688-6007 GCA_003514205.1 Acidimicrobiaceae bacterium | reverse complement strand
CTAGCGCTGGACCTCGACCTCTTACCGGAGTCTGGCTGGGTTCCCATCACTGAAAATGTGGGACAACATTTCCGTCACGCGATACTGCCCGTTGCAACCTTGGTGCTCAGCCAAATAGCGGTCTACTTCCGGCTCTTGCGCAGCGACATGATTGGAACGCTGCAAGAGGATTTCATCACGATGGCGCGGGCAAAAGGACTGCGGCCACGGAGGATTCTGTTCCGCCACGCGCTTCGTCCCTCCAGCCTGACCTTGCTGACGGTGGCTGGGCTCAACATAGGCACCTTGATCAGCTCAGCCGTGCTCGTCGAGCGCATCTTCGGAGCTACCGGCGTTGGGTACACCCTGGTAGAGGCCATCTTCAGTCGGGAATACGTCGCAGTTCAGAGCCTGGTCGCAGTGGTGTGCATCATTTTCGTGGTGATCAACTTCGCTGTCGACTTCCTCTACACCGTGATCGATCCGAGGATCCGACATGCCTAGCGCCGATTCAGAGGTACCCACCGTGGCCACCGAACCCATCTTGTCGGAACCCGCGGCATCGCCCGAGCGTGCCGATGGTTCAACTCGTGCAGCGAAGCGAAAGCTTGGGTTGGGAGGTTGGATCTGCGTTGGATGGCTTGGTTTCATCGTGCTGCTGGCAATCATCGCTCCTCTCTTCGTGGCTGACCCAGTGATGGACGGCAAGGTCATCTCGCAGGGCTGCGGCACCGGCGATGGGCTTCCGCTCTACGATGCCAACAAATGCTCCGACTTGGATGCGAAAAAGGCGCAAGAGGCGGCCAGAACCGACGACCCTCAGCTGCGGGAGATCAAGCTCGCCAGAGTCAAGGGAAGCGAGTTCAGCCACGTCGCCGGTGTTGATCAGGGCGGTCGCGACGTGTTTTCGCGGACGCTGCTCGGAACCAGGATGACACTGATCATCGCAGTGGTCTCCGTCGGAATTGCAGTGACCATCGGTGGAATCCTCGGGCTCATTTCTGGCTATTTCCGGGGCCGTGTCGACACGGCAATCGCCATGGGATTCGACATCATGATTTCCTTTCCTGCGCTGGTTCTGGCGCTGCTGCTCGTGTTGTTATTCGCTGGAGAGGATCCAGCGCGGCGACCATTCGGCATCATCACAGCACTGGCAATTGTGGCGACACCGATCCTGGGACGAATCACTCGGGCAGCAACACTCAACTGGTCGAACCGTGAATTTGTCATGGCCTCGAAGGCAATTGGTGCGAAACCATTTCGCGTCATCACTCGGGAGGTGCTTCCCAACGTGGCCCCCGCAATGATGTCCATTGCGTTGCTCGTGGTTGGAATCGTCGTTGCTGCAGAGTCCTCCCTCTCACTGATCGGTTTGGGAATCGGGGGCAACGACGTTTCATGGGGGTCGGTCATAGCGGCAGGTGGTAACGACTTCCGCAACTACTACCACCTTGTGTTTTTTCCTTCCATCTTCGTGGTTCTCACCGTCTGTTCGCTGAACTTCCTCGGTGATGCGCTTCGAAAGAAGTTCGATGTTCGGGAGAGTGCGCTATGAGCGAGGCCAACGCAAACGATCATCAGGCGGAGACTCCACACGCTGGGGCACAACCGCTGGGCGGCTCGCCCCTGCTTGAGGTCGTCGACCTGAGCGTGAGCTTTGACACCCCCCGAGGTGCAGTCCAGGCAGTGCAGGGTGTCAGCTTCTCACTTGAGCGAGGCAAGACCCTCGGCATTGTTGGAGAGTCGGGTTCCGGAAAGTCGGTGACGTCCAAAGCATTGATGGGTCTGCTGCCCCACCGGCGAACCACCACCAAGGGTTCGGTGATGTTTGAGGGGCGCGAGCTTCTTGGTCAAAGCGCGGAGGAGTATCGAGCGCTCTGGGGCCAGGAAATGGCCATGGTGTTTCAGGATCCCATGACTGCGTTGAATCCGGTGATGAAGATCGGCCAACAGATCACCGAATCGTTGCGCCTCAATCTTGATATGGACAAGCAGACTGCCAAAGAGACTGCTATTGCGCTCCTTGGTGCAGTTCGCATTCCCTCTCCCGAGCGCCGCTTCAAGGACTATCCCGGCCAAATGTCTGGCGGAATGCGCCAGCGGGTTGTCATTGCTGTCGCACTGGCGTGTGGGCCCAAGTTGTTGTTCGCTGATGAGCCCACCACAGCCCTCGACGTGACCGTGCAAGCTCAGATTCTTGATCTTCTTGAGGAGCAACAACGCGAGCGGTTCATGGCGATGATTCTGGTCACACACGATCTGGGAGTGGTTGCGGGTCGGGCTGACGAGATCGCCGTGATGTACGCAGGGCGCATTGTCGAGCGAGCCTCAACACGGAGCCTCTTTCAGAACATGCAGCACCCCTACTCCGAGGCGCTCTTGGCTTCTATTCCGAAGCTCTCTGATCCAAGTCACACCCGGCTTGACTCGATTCCCGGGGCACCGCCATCGCTTCTCAAGCCCCCCCAGGGCTGCTCCTTCGCACCGCGTTGCCGGTATGCGGATGCCCAGTGTCACGCTGAGCGTCCGCCGCTCCGCGAGGCGCCAGGCGACCCAGGTCACATGTATGCCTGCTTCCACCCAGTGAGCTCAGAGTATGCAGTCCACATTCGTTCACAGTCCGCTGGTACCAGCGGCACCAGTTCAGCAGCAGGAGTGGCTTACTAATGGCAGGAAGCGGCACCGCACACTTGCGGGAGAACGCACTTCTCCGTGTTGAGAATCTGACCGTGGAGTTTCCCGTCAAAGGATCCACCAACAAGGTCCGGGCAGTGTCCAACATCAGTTTCGATGTGATGGACGGAGAAACCCTCGGCCTGGTTGGCGAATCAGGTTGCGGGAAGTCGACAACTGGCAAAGCCATCATGCAACTCCCGCGGCCCACTGGTGGCTCGATTCGCTTCGATGGGTCTGATTTATCGGCACTGCGCGGTGAAGCGTTGCGCACAGTCCGACCCAAGTTGCAGATGATCTTCCAAGATCCCATCTCCTCGCTCAACCCTCGGCGCACGATCACCCAGATCGTTGCGGAACCATTGAAGATCTGGAAACGGGGCAGCGAGACCGACCAGGCCGCCAAGATCAATGAGGTTCTTGACGCTGTTGGCGTTGACATCGAGGCGGCGGCCACTCGGCGTCCGCATGAATTCTCGGGCGGGCAATGCCAGCGCATCTCCATCGCTCGCGCGGTGGTCACCGATCCGAAGATGATCATCTGCGACGAGCCAGTCTCGGCGCTGGACGTGTCGGTGCAGGCGCAGGTGCTCAACCTGCTTGAAGAGATGAAGGAACGCTACGGCCTCACGATGATCTTCATCGCCCATGACCTGGCTGTGGTGAAGAACATCTCCGATCGCATCGCGGTGATGTACCTCGGGAAGATGTGCGAGATCGCAACCCCAGATCAGCTCTTCAGCGCACCCTCACATCCGTACACTCGAGCGCTGATCGCCGCGATCCCCCACCCGGATCCAGTTCGAGATACCGAACACGAATGGCGACTTGAGGGTGATCTCCCGTCACCTCTCAATCCGCCCTCAGGATGCCGATTTCGAACCCGATGCCCGCAGGCGCAGGAGATCTGCTCCACGGTTGAGCCACAGATGACTCCAGTCGGTGACCCAGCCGGCGGTCACTATGTTGCGTGTCATTTCCCACTCGAAGTTCCAGTGCAGATCGGCTAACCGTTTCGGAGTCAGCTACCGGTTTCGGAACTGCTACCGGTTTCGGAACTTGGGCGCACGCTTTCCCAAGAAGGCCACCACTGCTTCGCCCATGTCCTCGGTGAAGGAGCTCAAGATCTGAGTGCGATTCTCGAGGTCGATCGCCGCACGTTGCGAGCCCGTCTCGAGGTTTGACCACATGACTTCTTTGGTCATCCAGACTCCGAAGGGAGAGTTCGCGGCGACCTGCCGTGCGAGTTGAAGCGCTGAATCGAGCAGCTCATTATCGGGAACGACTTGGGTAACGAGACCGATGCGCTCGGCTTCCTCGGCATCGAAGATGCGTCCAGTCAACATCAGCTCCTGGGCCCGTGCGGCGCCCACAAGTCGGGGAAGGATCCACGAGACGCCGATATCGCAGGCGGACAGACCGATACGAATGAACGCCACACCGAACTTGGCGCTCTGTGACGCAATTCGAAGATCGGCACCGCATACCAGTGCCAAACCTCCGCCAGTGGCTGGCCCATTGACTGCTGCGATCACAGGGATTCGCAGCGAACGGAGCTTTGGGATGAGTTCGGCGATTTCCTGTTGGAGGGCCATGCCAGCCTGTGGGCGTCCACGGGTGGGTGGTGCTGGCCGAGCAGCAGTTCCGTCGGGTTGAGGTCCGTCGGG
>DORQ01000237.1:0-1525 GCA_003514205.1 Acidimicrobiaceae bacterium | reverse complement strand
GTTGAGGTCCGTCGGGTTGAGGTCGGTTGAGTTGGGGGCGTTCGAGCAGCGTTGGATCCGCCAGATCGAGACCAGAGCAGAACCCTCGGCCCGCACCGGTGAGGATGAGCACTCGAAGATCCTCACGTTGGTCAACGGCATCGATGTGCGCATGTAGCTGTTCAATCAGTTGGCGGTTCATCGCGTTGAGCGTGCTGGGGCGGTTCAACTTGAGGAGAGCGATTCCGTGTTCAACCTCTTCAAGCACAACAGCTGGCTCCGCAGCTGAGTCAGGTGGCAGTGCTTCGTGTTGACTCATCGATGATCCTCGCTGTGCGCTGGCGCTGGTGTGTGCGATCGTTGTTGGTTTCTTGCGGTCGTGCCAGAGTACCGTCTCGGAACGATTCGACTTCGAGGGTCTGTCAGGAATTATGGAACTCAACATCGCACATGTGCTGCGAACCATCGCAGCTCAGCAGCCGGAGTCCGACTGTCTGTGTTCGGAGCGGAGACAACTGTCCTGGGCCGAGTTCGATGATCGAACGGATCGATTCGCGGGAGCGCTGTTGGGTGCTGGCCTTCTGGTTGACGAACGCAGAAGAAATGGCCTGCCTCCAGAGATCAGCAGCCCGTTCGCTCGTGTTGGCATCTATCTCCACAATGGAACTGAGTACCTCGAAGCCATGATGGGCGCCTTCAAAGCGAGGGCCGTGGGAATCAACATCAACTACCGCTACCTGGCCGAGGAGTTGACCTTTGTGCTCGCCGATTCGGCCTCGGAGGCGCTGGTTTTTCACTCGCGCTTTGCTCCCCTGGTCAGCCAGATTCTCCCCCAACTTCCGAGGCTCACCGTTCTGTTTCAGGTTCCAGATGATTCGGGCCACGAGTTGGTACCTGGCGCCCGCTGGTATGAGGAAGCACTCGTTGAGGCGGACCCATCTGTGGCGATCGCCCTGGACAGTTCACTCTCTGGAAGTGACCACTACTGCTGCTATACAGGTGGCACGACGGGCATGCCCAAGGGTGTGATCTGGCGTCAGGAAGACTTCTGCGAGGGCGCTCTCGGGATCAACCTGCGAGACGAAACAGGCCAACACAGCCAAGACCGGCTCTTCAACTCGCTGAAGCCCGGTCGCCTGCGAGCCCTGCCAACCCCACCGTTCATGCATGGAGCGGCCCACTGGAATGCCATCAGCGCCCTGCTGGCGGGTGGCGCGGTGTGCATCCAGGCAGTGCCCGAGCGACTTGATGCAGCGGACATCTGGCGAACCGCTGAGCAGTTTTCAGCGACCTCGCTGCTCATGGTCGGCGATGCCTTTGCCGGTCCGCTCCTGGCGGAACTGCGCAGGGCTCTAGAGCGAGGCGAACCCTATGAGCTAGGCGCACTGAGACATATCTTGAGTGGCGGCGCAACACTCAGCGCAGTCAACGCCGAAGCGCTCCGGCAACTGCTTGCAGATGTCACGATCGTCGATGTCCTTGGTAGCTCTGAGAGCGGGCGTGCAGCCGTCTCATCTCGCCCGCCGCGATCAGGGGCGCCGGCCAC
>DORQ01000145.1 GCA_003514205.1 Acidimicrobiaceae bacterium | reverse complement strand
CGGATGTCCAAGCACGACCTGCAGGCCCGACCGATCTTCCACCACAAGCGCGAGAGCATCCAGGCGCACCTGAGCGTCGTGTTCGCAGCGTTGGCCGTGGGCAGGTGGGTCGAGGACCAAACCGGCTGGAGCATCAAGAAATTCGTGCGCACCGCCCGCCGCTACCGGAGCATCGAGATCCAGGTCGGTGAGCAGACCATCACCGCTGAGGAACCGCTACCCGACGACCTCGCGGCCGCCCTGAACGCCATCCACCGTGTCCGGTTTGCGCACTAGTTTGGCCGAACTGAGGCGAAACGGTCGCCGACAGGACGGGAACCGAGCGACGACAAGCGATTCGTAACGGGTTCGGGCGGGGACGACGAGGAGACGTCAGGCGGTCTGCAAGGCGCCTTGCTGGGCAAGGCATGTCGGGCAGCTCTGGGTCCCATAGCGGGTGCCCAGCTACGGGAGGAGACCTGCCGCTGGAAAGCCAATCGTGCGCGCCACGCCGATTAGCCAATGGCTCCTAGATCAGTCATACATGATGCGGCACATCTCCACGAAATTGTAATCCGTGTTGTGCAATGAGAATAGCGCATTTACGTCACTTCCGTCGATGCCGGCCTTCTCACGTGCGATGCGATCTCGCTCCAAGAATAGCCGAAGCGCCTCCTCGTCCGATAACGGACCATCGCTCTTTACCTGCAATGCTCCTCTGGTCAGGGACCCCGGCAACTTGTCTTCAACCCACCTAGCCCACGGAGGGCGCTGGATGGCTTCAGCGAGAACAATGGCCTCGAGCGCGCGCGGGTTGGGATGATCGCTTTGATAGATTAGCGCGAGCAGCTCGGAATCCACCTTCCGTAGCGCCTGATTTCGCAAAGTCTCGTGTGCCGGTCGCGCCCTTAGAACGTCATATGCCCCCTTTCCCAGCAACAGCGCGAGCAGTGTTCCCCAGATATTCGAGGCTAACGACGAGACATCGGGTGCCAGCCACCAAGTCCAATCGCGCAGGAGCCAAGAGGCCAGGCAGGTAACGAGAAAAGCGGCGGAGGACATGAGGAGGAACTGGAACCGAATCTGAGCCGACCAGGCATTCCTTGCCCTCAGTGCCGCAACAAAAAACGTTGAAAACCAATACACTAGACAGAATGCAAGGACGGCCGCCCGATCACTGGCGCGCATCTGTCGAGATCCATGGACAGCGAGCGTGACAGCGAAGAATACTGGCGCAGTCCTAAACACTACAAAACTCCACCACCGCCGACTGACAGTGATGCTGACGAAGTCATTAGGGTGGAAATATTTGTCCGGCCATTCAAACTTCACAAACGAGTACGCCCCCTTGAGTAAGAGCGCAACCGCCGTCCCCCACGTCACACCTACAATAAACGACGAAGTGTTCAGCATCTCGACAAAGCGCTGTCGAGATGCAACGAAGACCGCGCGACTCCGTGCGGAGCACTTTGCACACCTCGTGCCTGCGGGCGGCGGCGTGCAGGATCGACAAGTCACTGGCAATTGCGCCGGTTGACATGCCTGGCCGCGACGAGCAGGAGCTCACGCCAGAGCGAGTCGCCGGGGCCGGATGAGGGATCCGGCGTCATGGACCCATGTATAAGCGCATCGACCTGGGTCAGTTGATCTTGCTCCGCGAGCCGGAGCCGGACGACGTAGATGATCGCTGCTCGTGCCGCCGACCACGAAACTGCCACCGTCACCAGAACTAGGGCCGCGTCGAAAGCAACCATCCTCAGCGGCGAGGGATCCACCGAGTCACGCGGCTGATCGAGGTAGATCGCCGCACCAAGGACCACCAGGGCGGAAGTCACGACAATCTCGGCCCAGAACCACCACCGGCGAACGAGCATCGTCGCGATGAAAGCCATCCTGATCCGGACGCGATCACCTGCTCCATTTCGCCAGATGCCGACCCCACGAGCCGGCCCAGGAAGTGGCTCAAGGTGATGACGCCGACTGAGTGCTAGCCGGATCCTGCACTGCCAGACGGGCTCATAGGTAAGTCGGAGATTCGGTCGCTGACGCAGCACCTCTGAGAGATCGATCGCCTCGAGGCGACCCGCCACGGTACGTCCCTTGATCTCGGCCAAAAAGACCCCGGGATCCGTCACGTCCTGCAGCGTCACCTCCCTGCCGTGATCCTGCATGCCCCAGAACAGCCCGAAGTAGTAGAGAACCATCACCCCGCTGCCAAGGCAGACCATCCCCAAACCAGGTTGAGGCCCCATCAGTAGGGACACACCAAGTCCGGACAGGATCGACAAGAGGTACGCAATCAAGGGCAGCGCCATCCACATCTCCCACTGACGCAGTCTCTCCGCGATGGGCAAGTGGCGATATCCGACGACTAGAGCGTTCCCCTGCACGCCGACAATTAGGCCGCGCAGCGGTCCCACGAGAAGCAGGACCATCCAGATGAAGAACGTGGCCACCCACGCGATCTCCAGTGGTGCGCTCAACCCCTTCATGGTCGACAACCGTAGGCTCTGGCACCGACAGCAGGGCGATCGGCTGCCTTGCCGGGACGGGAAGTCGCCGCTCTGATCTGCCAGCCTCACTCGGACATCAGGTCTTGCGCCGTCTCAACTCGGGCGTCCAAGCCTTCTGGGCTGCAGGCATCATGCGCTCCGATGACGCCGTGAAACCGTCCTCGTGGCGCACCCGACCTGCGAAGTCGTCGGCCAGCAATGCTCGCCTCGGCGTCAACCTGGCGGGGGTCATGGTGGCGAATCGAATGAGGTACTGGTCGAGGATGGCGTGCTTGAAGGCTGACTGAGTCTGCGCCTCGTCCAATAGGCCCGCGCTGGTCCCGAGCGCCACCGTGTACCTCAGCACCCCCTTTGCCGGAAGCTGATGCTCCGCCAAGCACGATCAATGAGCGGAGGGCTCGCACGATCCGAGTCGCAGCCACGGGGACATCCGGCGGCTCCAATTACGTTCCAGCACTTGACCTAGCCTCGTCGGAAAGGAGAGGTAGCCTCGCAGGGGTGACCCTCGACGCGTTGATCCAGGCAGTGATCGCGCTGATCTCCTTGGTGGCGCTTGTTGTCTCGGTCGCCGCATTGCGCCGGAGTTCACCGCGCCTGAGCGTGCGGGTCTCAACTCCGTTGATTATGTACTCCGAAGGCACGCGAGCGATGGCCTTGGTGGAGTTGGTGAACAACGGTGGGGCCGACGCCATTATCGGACGCGTCTCCCTCGCAACGGCAGATGGTTCGGCTGGATTCCACTTCCGTTCGTCTGACCAGGACGTTGGACCATCGCTCCCTCATCGGCTCGAAGCCCATGGCGGGCGCGGAACATGGGCATTTGACTACAACCAGCTGCGCCAGTCCTACACCATCACGGTACGGGATGGCGATTTGGTGTTGCGAGCCAGCGTTGTTGTGGGTTCACGCGTTTATCGAAGCAGGCGCTCGATCTCCGTGGCCCGTCCCGGAGAGACTGGCACACAGCCAACTCGGTGGGCCCGACTCCAATCCGCTGTCGGCGGGTTTCGCCACCCTCGGACGCAATTGCTGGGGTGGACCGATATCTCTTCAATAGACCTCGAAGCCGGAAGAACGCCGCTCGCAGCACGGAACTTCGGGTGGCGATGGGGGCGGCCGTTCACGGCGACGCTCGTCGCCACGAATGAAAGGAGTGGGGCACAAGAGCGGGTGCCGAACGTCGAACAAGTTCGGTTCCCACGGATCCGGCCACGCAGCGAATGCCGAGGCATGGTTCCATTG
>DORQ01000301.1:22505-22652 GCA_003514205.1 Acidimicrobiaceae bacterium | reverse complement strand
GCCACCAAATCGAATCGAGATGTCGTCAACGACGAGTTCTGGCGGCGCTGCGGTAGTTGAGGTGCTTCGATACCGGGAGGTGGGGAGGGAATTCTCTTCTGGCTGCGAGTTGGCTGCATCCTCCTCTGAGCGATCTTCTGGGCCCTC
>DORQ01000301.1:15340-22317 GCA_003514205.1 Acidimicrobiaceae bacterium | reverse complement strand
TCCATGAACACGGCCCGCTGGGCCAGCTGAAGCGCAAGGTTCACGGATTGCTCGACGAGGATGATCGTCGTGCCTTCCGCAGCGGCATCCCGAACGAGATTGGCGAGGTGTTCAACTACTAGTGGGGACAACCCGAGGGAGAGCTCATCGATCATGAGAAGTTTGGGGCTCATCAACAAGTTCATGGCGAGCGCAAGCATCTGTTGTTGGCCGCCCGAGAGGTTGCCAGCTGGATCGTCGAGATGGCGCGCCAACGTTGGAAATGCTTGCAATGCTCGCTCGAGTGCTTGTTCGCTGGATGCTTTGTCACCACGCTTTTGCCAGCAGGCCGCGCGGAGGTTCTCTGTAACGGTGAGACTGCCGAAGACACCATGGCCACCCGGCATCTGGCCCACTCCGAGGAGCGCTATCTCATGGGGTGGTGCATGGGTGATGTCGCGTCCATCGAATATCACAGCTCCGAATTCGGCTTCAGTGATGCCCGAAATCGCCTTGAGGAGCGTTGACTTTCCGGCGCCGTTGGTGCCGAGCAGCGCTACGATCTCGCCCTCCTCGACCTCCAGATTGACGTCATAGAGGATCTGGACGCTTCCGTAGGAGACGTTGAGGTTGCTGACCTTGAGGAGCTGAAGACGACCCTGCTTTCGCTGCAAAAGGGCCTCGCTACGAGCTGCCGATGCCGTCCAGACGTCATCGATGTCTCGCTTGATTGTCGAGGACACCGCGGAAATCATGAGTCCTCCCATCAACATGAGCGGCGACATCAAGAGCATTCCCCAGCGAATTCCAAAGTGATCTGATATCCAACCGATCGCTGGAACAAACGCAAGACCAGGAATCGCCCAATAGGAGGCGATGGAGAATCCGACGGCGCGTGCCCGGGCGGGAATCGCCATCGACAAGGTCGCCAAGATACCGGGCAGGAGGATCGCCAAGGTAGAGGTGAGTCCGATGTTTGCAATGACTGCGACGACGAGGTTCGGAGACCAGGCAAACACCGCCGCCCAAGCTCCGCAAGCGAACGAAACCTGGCGAAGGAATCGAAAGATCAGTGCAGGGTCCTTCTGAATGAGCTTCACCCCGACCCGTGCCCCAATTGCGAGGCCGACAAGTTGGAACGGCTCCACGAACGAGGCGAGCACCCCTCGCTGGAGGTCGCCGAGTTCAAAGATCTGCTCGTAGAGCAGCCCAGCGAGGGATACGAACCCGATAATCGAAACCGCGAGGAACGGTATTGCGTACCAGATCCTTCGGAGCGACTCGATCTTCCACACCATTCGCCACGATTCGCTGAACGACGCGCTGGGTTCTTCAGTGTCGATTGCCTCCGCGGAGCTACCCATCATTCGGCGCTCTTGTGCGCCACGAATCGGCTCGTGGAGGCGCAGCGCCAAAACTACGAGGATCACGGTCGGCACTGCGAATACCAGGAACGGCGCCTGCCAGCCGAAGAAGTGCGACAACACTCCTGCGGCGAGTGGACCAATGAATTGGCCAACGGCGTTCGCAGATCGATGAAAGGAAAACACGGCCGGGCGACGGTCGACGGAGAAGTAGTCCGACAGTAACGAGTTGTGTGTCGGATCGACCACGGCTCGACCGATCCCCGCCCCCGAGCGAACCAGTATCAGCATCCAAATTGAGGCAGACATGCCGGTCAGGAACGAGAATACGCCCCAGGCGATGCCTCCCAGCACTGCGATTCGAACCCGATTGCCTCGGTCCGCCCAAATCGCAATTGGGAGCTGGAGCAGAATTGCGCCGAGTGCTGTGAGCGCAACCAAGGACAAGATGGCGGTATCGCTGAGCCCGAAGTGATCCCGGATGGTTGGCAACAGGATGCCGAACCCAGTTCGATCGAGTTCGTCCACGACGTTGAGGCCGAAGAGAACCATCAGCGCGTAGAGCGGGCCGTCGCCGACCATCTCTTGGAGTGCACGCCGTGGGTGTCGCAAGGCGGTCATTGACCCACCCAAGCTGAACGCTCCGCGCAGAGTTGACCGGAGCGAGTTCTGCGAGTCGGCGGAATTCGAGGTGTCCCGCGAACTGCGAGACCGACCCGACCCGGGCGAAGCCGCTGGGGGTGAGGGTTGGCCGGTCATTCCTGAATTCCTCGTTCAGTTTCGGGGTCGTGCGAGGGTTGATAGCGAGGCACTACATAGCGATTGAGGAGGAAGTCCCGAGTTCTCAGCCAGAGTCCGCCGAGTCCATCGGGCATCATCAGTAGCACGAGGAGCACCCCGGTTGAGGAGGCAAGCACCTGCCAATTGCCGGGAAGGAGCCACTGTGCACCGCGCAGGTACACCGCTCCGAGGACAGCTCCCAACGGGCTAGCGAGTCCGCCGATCACTGCTGCGACGAACACGAGCAGGCTTGCGCCAGGATCGAACTCCGAGGATCGAAACGCGGATTGGTGGAGAACGTAGAGACCACCGGCGAATGACGCGATGAAGCCAGACACGGAAAAGGCGCCGAGCTTTGTCGCAACTACTCCAATGCCGAATGAGGAGGCGCCTCGCTCGTTGTCTCGTTGGGCAATCAGCACGCGGCCGAAGCGGCTGGAACGGAGCCCAGACACAACAATCCCGGTTGCCGCGAGGCACCCGAGGGCGAGGTAGTACAACCGTTCAGGACTGTCGACCGAAACCCGTCCGAGCAGTCGGGGTCGGGTAAACGCCCCGCGAGGAATGAAGTCGATCACGGCATTGGAGAACAACGCTGAGCTTGCTGCCGCGGCGAGAGCCAGTGACACAACAGCGAGGTGAAGCCCGCTCAACCGCAATGCCGGAATTCCGATCAGCCCGGCAACGACGGCGCCGACACATCCGGCAACAAGGCACGCGACGATGGGGTCGATGTGATGCTCAGCCATTGCCGTTGCCGCTACCGCTCCGCCGGTACCAACGAATGCCATTTGGCCAAGCGAGACTTGGCCTGCCCAACCCGACAGCACGACCATTGACAGCCCAATGATCGCGAAGATCACAACCATTCCGGCCTTCAGCGTCGAAGCGGTTCCGAGGAACAGGGGAAGAGCGAGAGCGAGTGCTGTCATTGAGGTGGCAAGGGCTGCTCGGAGGATACGAACTGGTCGCAGGGATTGCAGCGCCTTCGGCATGGCGAACGAACCCGCGCCGTTGGTGAGAGTGCTGGCGGCCGACTCGTAGGTTCTGCCGGGTGTGCGGCGTTGCATCGTGAGCGCGAGGAGGATGATCCCGAGCAATACCGGACCAACGAGTGCGCCATCGTTAGCTCGTTCCATAGCGTTCTGGAGGATCCCCAGCGCAAGGGAGGAGGCAACGATGGCACCGAGGTTGGTCATCCTTCCGAGGACGAGCGCGGCAAGGGCTCGTAGGAGGAGCCCGAACGAGAACGACCCGCCAGGAGCGAGGCCGGTTACCCCAGCGGTGAAGAAGGTGGAAACGAACGCGAGACCACCAGCGATGGCCCACACCTGAGTCTGAAGGCGCTTTACAGGAATGCCGAGCAGCGATGCGCGATCAGGCGACGTGGCAGCTGCGCGGATCGCTACTCCAGAATCGGAGAGTCGAAGGTAGGTCGCAACACCGATCATCGCAATCGGTGCGACCAGCAAAGCTATGAGGTCGTTCGCGTCAAAGAGGACCGCACCGATAGCTACTGAGAACTCGAATGGAGGGGGAAAGGTCCTGATCGCAGCTGCCAAGCCCCAGGCACCCGGCAACATGATGGAAGCGAACGCCAGCAGCTGGCCAACACCGATGGTGGCGACGGTCACGATCAGCCGTGGGGCAGCGAAGAAGCGACGGATGAAGGCGAGGTCCACCATTGCTCCCAGAAGCACTGAACCTGCAACGCCAAGGGGCAGCGCAAACCAAAATGGCATGCGCCAGGCCTCCATTGCGCACACAGCGGCCGTTGCTGGGAGCGTACCCAAGTCGGCCTGCGCGAAGCTCACCACGGTGTTTGAGCGGTAGATGAGTGCCATTCCGAAGGCCAAGAGAGCGCCAAGCGCACCAAGGATGAGGCCGGAGATCCATATCCCGGGAGATACGGGCCACAGCACGAGCTGAAGCGAGAGAATCGCAATCGCTGGAGCACAGCCAGCGATGGACGAAATCTTGGGTGCCTTCACGAGGCCCCAACGAACTCGATAGGTGGGGTGGAGTTGTCACAGCCCAGTGCGTTGACCGGGCGTGTTGGGTTGAGGAGAAAAGCCTTGCGGATATCGCGGAGGCAGGCTGGTTGCACGAAACTGGCGTCCTCGCTGAGCGTCTCGAATTTGATCACCGTTGCGTTATCAAGCGGCTTTGCCATCTCATCTGCCCAACCGTTGACGCCTGAGCTGGAAAGTCCCCCCTCTACTAGGAGGACTGGAAGGTCGCCTGTGAGCGGTCGTGACAGATGAGTCGACACAGAGGGGACGTCCCATGCAGCGCAGAGTTGCTTGAATGCCGGGTTGGTGGCGCCAGCAAACTGGCGAAGCGCTAGGTCTGATAACTCCGCGGTCCGGGCAAAGGACCAGTCGTAACTGCAGTAATAGCTGAGCAGTGCAGCGGGCGTTGATGTGGGTCCGGCGAAGAGCTGAACATCTGAATTGATGGAGATTGCAGCGAGGAGTTCATCGCTCACTCCCCCTGGTGAGAGGGCCGTTGGAATCACGCCCAGCTGGGCCGAGGACTGCACTGCCGTCGCGAGAGCAGCCGAGAAGCGCCGACCGTCGAGATACACCTGAACGGTGTTGCCGACCGATCCGAGCGGCTCGGTGGTAACGAGTCGAGGCGTCGAATCGAAATCCTGAACCAGCTGTTCGAAGGTAGTGGCGAGATCGCTGAATTTCGTGCCGCACTGCAGGTCTTGATTGCAGAGCCCAACAATTCGCTCGAAGGCTTTGGAGAGGTTGAGCGCTGGATTCGCCAGACTGGACCTACCCGGTGGGATGGGATTGGTGATCATGAGCGATTCGATTGCGTTGGGGTTCATGAGTGCAAATGTCACGGCTGCTGGCGTGGAGTATCCGTCAGACGAGATCGATACCCGGTCCATTTTGAGGGCGTACGCCAGGTCGCGTAAGTCGGCGGCGACTTCGAGCATGGTGTATCCGTCGAGGCGCACCTTGTTGTCACGAAGATTCGTACCGCACTCCAACACCGCAGCTGCCTTTGCCTCAATAGCCGATGCTTGGTCCGGCGCAGTGTTGAGTGTTGCGAGCCATTGCTGAGGCAACTGGGGACACGCGAGTCGCTGGGAACTCGACGGGCCAAAGCCACGGAGCGTGACGGCGTACACATCTGCGATTTCGCGGAGCGGGCTGTCGGCGAGTCCTTCGTTGACGTCGAGCAGGAGCACCGGGGGTGCGGTGGTCTTTTGAGACGCGGGGACCTTCACCACGTCCACCTTGATCGACTGGCCGTCTGGCTCCAAGCGGATCTCGGGCACTTCGAGTGTTCCGCAGGCCGCGTCGGGCGAGGCCATCGAGACTGACGGGGCGCAGTCGACGATGCGAAACACCGGCTTGTAGCCGATGGGCTTGGAGATGGCCTGCTCGGGCGGTGAGGTCAGGGTGGAGGAAGTGCGCTCGGGCTCAGCGCTGGGTTTGGTGTCTGGACGGATAGCGAGAGCAAGCCCTAGAACTCCTATGGCAATCAGTGCAGTTGCGATGGCGAGGGGAGCGCGGCCTCTGGGATCCCGCCCGGAAGTGTTCTCGGTCGCCCTGGCGTTGGCTTGGGGTGTCTCGGCAGAGGTACCTGCCTGACGTACGTCAGTGTTCTGGGGAGAACTGGCACGTGCATCGGCTGGCAGCGACGGTTCGCTCTCGACTGCGACCACCGTCGTGGGAGTAGCGAGTCCCTTCAATAAGCGCTCGCCGAGATCGGTGTAGGTGCGTTTGCCACCTCGGGAACCCACGAGCGCCCGCACGACCCCGGTGGTCAGCGTTTGGCCGGGTTCAGCAGCAGCACATAAGCGAGCGGCCTCAACGACGGGCGTTCCAAACCAGTCGTTGGCTTCCCTCGCCGCCTCTCCAACGCTGATTCCGACCCGAAGCAACGCAGGATCGGCGGGGTCGAGCCCGATGACACTGTTGTGAAGGTCAGCAGCGCAGGCCAACGCTGCTGTGGTGCTCTGTTCGAAAATCACCATGAGGCCATCGCCCAGGTTCTTCACCTCCTCGCCGCCGTTGGCCGCAATTGCGGTGCGAAGCGCGCCGAAGAAGCGCCACCTGAACTCGTCTGCGACGTCGTCTCCAAGCCGGGAGAGCCGTTCAGTTGAGGCCACCAGGTCACAGAACAGCACGGCAACGGTTGCGGTGTCGGCCATTCCTGCCCTTCTCACGGTCGCTCGGTCCCGTCTATTGTGCTCGACCCGCCCGATGATTAGCTACCCCATTGTTCATCGCCGTTGCAGTAGGTGAGGAGGAGACCGAGAGAATCAGGCGGTGATTCTCAAGTCGATGGGTATGGGCGCATCGGGCGGAGCGTGATATCGGTGATTTCCGCCCTGTCTGACGTCTTCAGCGCAGTCATCATCGCTTGGGCGACATCTGAAGGTGCGAGGAGATGGTCCTCAAGTACTGGGCGCCCCTCGCTTGCGAGCAGTTTGGCTTGCAGTGGGCCCAAGGTTCGACCTGGGAAAATGCTTGTTACGCGTATGTTCTGGGGGTTGAGTTTGTCGCGCAGCGCGTCAGTGAGGCTTCTACTCAGTATTTGGCTGAGGGAATACACGGCGGCGGATGGGTTGAATGCAAGGCCAGCGGTGGAGTTGATGATCACTACGTGGCCGTGAAGGATCAACGGGTCTGACATGAGCTCCGCAATCAGCCGATGAGCGGCCAACGCGTTGGTCTCCATGATCTGCGAGGCCAGTTGTGGATCAGTATCAACGAGGGTCCCGAGGCTGAAAACGCCACCGGCTTGCACAATCACTTGTGGGCGTTTGCCGAACACTTGAATGCTGTGAGTTCGAATTGTCTCAGCTGCTGAAACATCTCGGAGGTCGAT
>DORQ01000301.1:0-15117 GCA_003514205.1 Acidimicrobiaceae bacterium | reverse complement strand
TGATATTGGTGGTGGTGCAGTGTTTCGAGGAGGCAAGACCCGATGGCTCCTGTGGCTCCCAAAACCACTGCGACGGCATTGTCAGCGGAAGTCACTTCGGATCCCCAAGAAGGTCGTGGTCCTTGAGCCGATCAGCAGCGGTGGCGACGGCTGAATAGGCCAACCCTGAACGCGACGCAATGGCGCAGAGGTCGGTGAGGCCGTCACTCTGATTGAGCACCCAGAGGTAGCCCATCTCCACCGACTTCTGGTCGATCGCCCCGCCCACGCTTGAGTAGATGCCGCGTTTGCCTAGCTGTGGCTCGCCGTAGGGAGCGAGGTTGACATATCTGCGATTCGATTCCAACGATTCGACAACTTCTGTCAGAAGTTCAAGCGACTCTGCGAGGGCCTCGTCCTGAATGAACCCAAGGTTGTCGGCAGAGGTGTGGTATTCGGGATACTCACCGTGGACTCCACGGGTGAGGCGCCCAACCCCCATGTTGTAGCCGGGAGAGCAGAACTGGCGCTCGTCATACCCATACGGTGTGAAATCGATCAGCTGACCCTGGCCCCTATCTCGCAGCAACACCTCAAGAACACGATCGATGGTTGCGTCACCTTGCTGGGACCTCTTGTAGGTGAAATCGCTAGTATCGCCGAGCCCGGTGATCACCAGTCCAGCGGTCACTGCGGCCGCTGCCTCAGGGTTGGTTGCAAGCCAACCAATGGATCCGATGGTTCCGGGAATGAAGAGCAACTTGTAGGTGAGACGCCGTGGTGCTGAGGCGATGAACTTTGCCAACGCTGTGAGGACCGCTATTCCCGAGAGGTTGTCGTTGGCAAGGGAAGGGTGGCAGATATGTGTCGTCAGCAGCACGGTTTCGCGGGTGCTGCCCTCGATAGTGCACTCGCCCCATTCAAGGAAGCCATCTCGATGGTGGGTGTCAATTCTGACTCGATAGTCGCCCTCGGCGAGCCCGTTGAGCTGATTGTCAGTCAGGCACAGCCCCCAAGCAGGGTGGTAGTAGCTCGTCCGGTACGGAACGCAATCGGGGCGATCTGGCAGCGTGTGGAGATGCGGACGGAGTTCCTCGAGGCTCATGACCGCATCAACTGAGGTGCTGAAGTTCACGACATGGAGATTGCTTTCCGCAGCATCGACGATCCGAGTGTCATCGCCAGCGTGGCTGAGGTAGGCGCCAGTGAGTTCCCATTCCTGAGGAACAGTCCAATCATGGATCCGGGTACCCGTGGGAAGTTTCGGTCGGTCGAGGTCGATCTGCTGGCCGATCAGATCCAGTGTGGCGCGAACGCCAGGCCCGGTGATGCTCCTACAGATTGGGTAGAGCGCTTCGATGAGTTGTCGCATGACTGTTCGCTGACCTTCCGCCTGCCAGTTGACCGAGCCTGAGAATGCTATGACCAAACGACGTGAGGTTCAGACGATTCTCGGCATGGGAACCGGGACGACGAATTGGCCACCTCGAGAAGCGTACTCCTGTTGTTGGCTCATGATTTCGTCGGCGAAGTTCCAAGCAAGCAACAGCAGATAGTCGGGCTGATCCTCAAGGAGTACCTCAACGGGGCGGATCTCCAGTGTGCAGCCGGGGATGAACTTGTGCTGCTTGTGCGTGTTGCGGTCAACGACGTAGCGAACCACGTCGTTGCCGATGCCGGTGCTGTTCAACAAGGTTGCGCCCTTCGCAGCAGCACCGTATGCGGCAACTGTTTTTCCCTCAGCGGCGAAGGTGGCGAGCAGGTCGCGAAGACCCTGCTGGCATTCGGTTACCTTCGTGGCGTAGTCAGCGTAAAACCCTGGCTCCGCCATGCCGAGGGCCCGCTCCGCATCCAGCATGTCCTGGCAACGAGTTGTGCGATGTGGAGTCCGCTCGATGTGCCACCTCAGCGTGCCGCCATGCATGTCGGGGAAGTACTCAACATCGTTGAGGTAGAGCCCGTGGCGGGCCATGAGGGCCTCCACCGCCATGCAGGAGTAGTAGCAGTAGTGCTCGTGATAGATGGTGTCGAACTCGACGTGTTGAATCATGTCGCGCACGTACGGATTCTCAACTGTCAGGACACCGTCCTCCGCGAGCAGTGTGGCAAATCCTCCGACGAAATCGTTCAGTTCCGGCACATGGGCCATGACGTTATTGGCGATGATCACGTGGGCGTGGCCGTGCTCCGCAACGATCTTGTTGGCCGCCTCTGTTCCGAAGAAGCCCACGATCGTTGGTACGCCAACCTCTTCGGCTGCAGCTGCGGGCCCGGGGGAGGGGTCGATCCCCAGCGCCGGAATGCCAGCTGCTACGAAGTTGCGCAACAGGTATCCATCGTTGCTGGCCACCTCAACAGCAAAGGAGTCTGGGCCAAGACCGCGCGAGGCGATGAGGTTGTCGACATGTGCCGCCGCGTGGTCACACAGCGCCGCCGAGAAGGAGGAGAAGTAGGGGTAGTCCTCGTCGAAGATCGCGTCGGCCGGCAGAGCGAAGCTGAGTTGAACCAAGGAGCAATCTGCGCAAAACACCGTGCCCAGCGGATAGGAGTCGACAGGTTGATCGGCAGTAGACAGAAGTGCATTGGCTATTGGCGTGGAACCAAGGTCCACCACCGGATGAAGGTCTGTGCCGCCACAGGACCTGCAGTTTGTTGTCTGTGTTCCACCAGATTCCATCGTGTATCTCGTTCTCAGTTTGTCACGGCGGTTGCGCCGCGAGGTTCTTGCGTCGTCCGCTCCCGCAGACCAACCAGTCATGGGTACCGACTAGTTAGGGCAACGTCAAGCCTAGGAGGCCAAGTCTCGTTTGCATCACTTGTGTGAAGGTCTCTACGTCCTTGTTGCACGCTTCTAGGTGCTCGGGTTCCAGCAGCACGACCCAGCCCTCCTCGCACTCCGCGAGTACCACGGGCGCTCGGCCCTCAGCCGCCTCGCTCACAGCTTCGGGCTGGTCGTTGAGGTGGTAGGTCTGGAACGGGATAGTCAAGGCGGTTGTGCAAGCTCGCCAATCGGCCTTCTCCGAAACCAAGCCATGGGTGATGTCGCATAAAGCGCAGTGCGCGGTGCCAAAGCGTTTCCCAAGGAAGTAGCGGATCTCCCCAGCAAGGGTGCCGTTTGCGTTGTAGACGCCAGCCAGGGAGCGGACAATTCGAGCGCTGTCTGATGCCATTGCGGGTCGCTCCATGAGGTGTTCGACGTGAGAAGCGGCTGAGGGTGTCGCTGGTGCTACGGGTCGCCTTGAAGCGTAGCTGGGCGGTATTACCTAGTGGTATCAGCGGTGCAGATTCTGTTCACTATCTGAAGGGTGTGGTCAACGGCGATCCACCTGAACGGGGACCATGATGGCTACTACCAACGGTTGCGAACACTGTGCAGGATTCCTTGCGGGAAGGTCAGAGCGCTGCAGCTATTGCAAGACATGGCTTCGTTCACGGCCAGCCTCGCCCACGACTGGCACCTCAGATTCTTCATTGACGTCTGATCGATCGATCGCTCGACCTACCGCCACCTTGTGAGCTGCACCGGCTCGCTGTGGTAGCTGCCGTCTGGGCTTTTGTAGCGCTGCTTTTGATCGATGGACGCGAGACCGTTGTCCAGTGTTGCGAGACGGCCGAACAGCAGCGGCCACTCTGTCGGAGGGGAGATCGCTGGTGCCGAGGCGAGGTCGCCCGGGAAGGCGCGGAGGATTGAGGTGATGACCTCTTGTAGTTGAGCCGCGAGGTCGCAACGCCGATTGTCGGCCACAGACGTGAGTCTGGTGAGTAGCCGTTCGGCGTCCTCTCGAGTGCCATCTGGCGAGGTCAGTTTGGAAAGATATGCGGTGACCTCTCCGCCGCCGAACTTGCAGGCTGGGCACAATGCGCACGATTCGACATAGAGGAATGCAGCGACGTCGCGGGCAACGGTCACCATATTTGTGGACTCCCCGAAGACGAGGAATGCGGCACGCCCCAGGTTGGCTCCGACGGCCGCAAGCCCTTCCCAGCTCAGCGGAGCGTTGAGCCGCGACCGTGTGAGTACCTGTGAACTCGCACCGCTCAGAACTGCCTTTGGTTGCCCACCGATGGTTCCGTGTGAGTGCCGTTCAATGACGGTGCTGAGCTTTTCGCCCAACTCGACCTCTGCGACTGTCGCAACCGTTACGTCTCCACTGATGGTGCACAAGATCGAACCAGGGGAGATCGGCGTTCCTCGGGAGCGGAACCACGAGGCACCGTTGGCCACGATCGCACCGAGGTTGGCCATGGTCTCTGCAGTTTCGACCAGCGTGGGATTGGCGACGAGCGGGAGTGAGTTGAGCTCATGGGGTTGTCGGTCTGGAACGGAGAAAAGCCCATCGAGCAGCGCAGGGTAGAGGCGTGGCAGTGCTTCGCGTCCTTCAGCTGCTTCGAGGAGAGCTCGTGGGTCGCGAAGAAGGTACGACTGATCGACCCGAATGCATTTGATGCTCACGTCCTCACACCATCCGGCCATCTCGGCTGCAGCGAGTGCGTCGGTGATGAGCTCGTATTCCGAGGTGGCCTCGCGATCGACGACGATGAATGATTCAGCGACGCCAAGTGAACGTGCAGCGATGGCGGTTCCTTCGAGGATCGCAAGCGGGTTGCGCGCTAGCAGGGTTCGATCGACGAATGACCCGGGTTCTGAGTCAGTTGCGTCGACCAACAGGTATCGGGTTCCTGTCTCCTCTGGGCTTGCCGCGAATGCGCTCCAGGAATTGCCAAGCCGTTGTGCCACCTGATCGCGACTGCGCAAACCTGCGGAGTCGAACAGATCTCGAAGTCCGGAGGGGGCGATGCCCTTCGAGCGCTCCACCGAATCACAACCCCTCCACGCGCAGAGGTCGGTGAAGGTCCGAATTGGTTGGCTCGGAAGGAGATAGGAGTCTGCCACGCCCGCACCATATGCCATCGACCGAATGGGCGCAGGTGCGACGCTCGCGGACGTCCGAGGTGATGTCGTACCATTGCCCAATGGCTGATCAGGCAGAGTTCGCGAAGTTGGCGATGATCCACATGGACGCGCTCTACGCAGCGGCGCTTCGAATGACCCGAAACTCAGCGGATGCGGAGGATCTCGTACAGGAGACGTACCTGCGCGCGTACCGCGGTTTCAAAGGTTTCGAGGAAGGTACGAACCTTCGTGCCTGGCTGTATCGAATACAGACCAACGCCTTCATCAACTCGTATCGGGCGAAGCAGCGACGACCGATCGAGGAGGATCTCGGCGAGATTGAAGACCTCTACCTCTACAAGCGTCTTGGAAGCGTCACCACCTCGGAACTCGGGAAAAGCGCCGAGGATGCCTTGATGGACTTCACCACCGACGGCGAGGTGAAGGCGGCGTTGGAAGGGCTTCCTGAGTCGTTCCGGCTTCCGGTCTTGTTGGCCGATGTTGAGGGATTTTCCTATAAGGAGATCGCCGAAATTCTTGATGTTCCGATCGGAACGGTGATGAGTCGGCTTCATCGGGGAAGAAAAGCGTTGCAGAAGGCGTTGTGGGAGTTTGCAACTGAGCGACGACTCGT
Source organism: Acidimicrobiaceae bacterium (assembly GCA_003514205.1). Classification (GTDB taxonomy): domain Bacteria; phylum Actinomycetota; class Acidimicrobiia; order Acidimicrobiales; family Microtrichaceae; genus UBA11034. Next base: position 9,610 of record DORQ01000301.1, on the reverse strand, counting down.
CCCCGAGGGTGACGATCTCGCTCCGAACAACGTCGTGGGTGCCTGAGATGTCCGAACATTGCGATGAAGCGCTGAATCAGTTGTACATCTATCTCGATTCTGAGCTGACTGAGGAACATCGGGCCACCATCGAGGCGCATTTGAGGGAGTGTTCGCCCTGCCTGGAGGCCTTCGATTTCGAGGCGGAGCTGCGAAAGGTGATTGCTCATCGATGTCGTGATCGAGTACCCGAGGAGCTTCGGTCCAGAATTGAGTCAGTGCTTCACCAAGCTGATGCCTCATCGGAATCTTCCTGAGCCGGTTCCTGAACACGTGAGGCATTTGGTTTCATTTGCCCCAGCGGACCTATGCTTGGAGAGATGACTGCGATCCCTGCCTCCCTCGCCGCACTGCTTGCAACCGTTTGGCACTTTTGGTTGGCAGTGCCCCTTGCGGCGTTGACGATTCTGGCGGTCATTGTTGCGCTTGGTTTGTATCTCGTGAAGGTCACCAAGACCCGCTACCCACCTCATCAGTAGCACCTGGCAAGCGGCCTCGCTGAGGTAATTCGGGGTTGCTGGCGAATCCCAGCTGATTCCGGCCTAGGCTTTCGGGGCGGGATGGACATCGGTCTATGCCGGAAACACCAGTTCTCGGTGGGAGTGGCTATGCCCGGTGCAGTTGATTGGAAAACAGCTGAGGCGGTCGCGACTCGCATTGCCCAACGTGATGAGCTCTCCAACTCCTACCTGTATCGCTCCTTGGCACCCGATTTCGAGGAGCTGACTGCCCAGGCCCAGATCCTTGTTGAGTCTCATACGGGGTGGACCTCCGAATCGGGGTTAGCGCGGGCACGTGTTGTGGATCGCAAGGATTGGATTCGCGCCAACATTGCGTCGTTCCAGCGAATGTTGAAACCTCTGACGGATCGCCTTGAATCCAACCTGGTCTTTGGGCCCGCAAACATCATTGGTTCCCGGATTGCTGGAGCGGAACTTGGATTCGTCCTCGGCTGGATGTCCACTCGGGTTCTTGGCCAATACGATCTGCTGGTACTCGAGGACGACAACCCTGAAGACCAAGACTTGGTGTATTACGTCGGTCCCAACATCTTGGCGCTTGAAAAGCGCTTCAGTTTCGCCCCTCGCGAGTTCCGACTGTGGATTGCGCTTCACGAGGTCACGCATCGAACCCAATTCACTGCGAAGCCCTGGCTGCGGACCTATTTCTTGGAACAGGTCTCCACCATGATGTCCCTTGCTGATCCTGACCCCGCTCGTTTGTTTGCTGCGATCGGCAGAGTTGCGGAAGCGCTACGGACAAGGACGAATCCACTCGATGACGGTGGAGTTGTGACGCTGTTTGCCTCAGCTGAACAGCGGGCGTCGATGAATCGAATCGGCGGATTGATGAGTCTTCTTGAAGGCCATGGCGACATCACGATGGATCGCGCTGGCGGCGACGAGATTCCGTCGGCCGACCGATTTGGCGCAGTGCTCCGCGGGCGGCGGACTGAACAGTCGGCCCCAGCCAAGCTTCTCCAGAAGCTCATTGGTATGGAAGCGAAGATGAACCAGTATGAGCAGGGTGAACGCTTCATAGAGGCCGTAGAGCAGCGAGCTGGAGCAGCGGTGCTGGAACGGGCATTTCACGGCCCCAACGAACTCCCTACGTTGGTTGAGATCCGCGATCCAGATGCTTGGATCCGCCGTGTGGGTGGTGACTCTCGCCCGGCGTTGGGTGCCACCCTATCTGTCTAGGTGACGTTGCGGTGATCGATGAACTCCTGGAAAAGTGTCGGTTCCCCAAGAGTGCCTCGTTGACGTGTGCCGTTTCCGGCGGTGCAGATTCGTGTGCACTTTTGGCACTAGCGGTTCACAGTGCCAACCATGTCACCGCAATCCATGTGGACCACGGCCTACGGCCAAACTCAGTCAACGAGGCAGAGTTCGTGGCTCAGTTGGCAAAGCGCTTCGGGGCAGCTTTCAAAGCGGTGACCGTTGAAGTTGAGGACGGTCCAAATCTTGAAGCCCGTGCGCGTGAAGCTCGATATGGCGCGCTTCCAGCCGACGTGTGCACTGGCCATACGCTCGACGATCAGGCTGAGACGGTGCTGCTGTTTCTGCTTCGCGGCGCGGGGCTGACCGGGACATCGGGGATCAATGAACAGTTCCGGCCACTGTTGCACCTTCGTCGAGCGGAGACCGAAGCGCTGTGTGAGCACTTGCAGATCTCACCATTCATCGATCCTTCCAACACGGACAAGCGGTTCCTGCGTAACCGAGTGCGCAGCGAACTCCTTCCTCTGATGGACGAACTCGCCGGGCGCCAGGTGGCCCCGTTGCTGGCTCGTACCGCGGCGCTGGCCCGAGCAGATCTGGAGGTGCTTGGGGAACTCGCCGCGGAGCTCGACCCGACTGATGCCCAGGAGATTGCGGCTGCGCCTCGAGCGCTGGCGACACTGGCGTTGAGGAACTGGTGGCGTGTTGAAACAGGGAATCACTACCCACCGAACCTGGCAGCAATCGATCGGATGTTGGAGGTGGCGAACGGTCCCCGGCCGCGTGCTGACATTGGCGAAGGCTGGTCAATCGCACGGCGCCACCAACGGCTCCGCCTCCTCGGGCCGGCAACGAGCCCTCAAGCAACTGAGGCGTAGCCCTTGGGCGGTTCGAATGGGACGGTGCTGGTCAGGGCATCTAGCATCGCTTCAGTGCAGTTCGCGATGAATGACCCAGAAGTCGGGGAGATCCTGCTCACCGAGGTTCAGATCCAGAACCGAATCAAGGAAATGGGTGCAGAGCTCACCGAGTTGTATCGGGACAAGAATCCGCTCTTGGTCTGTGTGCTGAAGGGAGCCTACGTGTTTCTCACCGATCTGGCTCGTGCCATGGACGTTCCCGTGGAGATCGACTTCATTGCAGTCTCCTCCTACGGTTCGAGTACTCGAACTTCCGGCGTGGTGCGTCTGGTGAAGGATCTCGATAGCGATATCGCTGGTCGCGATGTCATCTTGATCGAAGACATCGTCGATAGCGGGCTTACCCTTCGCTATCTGCGCCGCAACCTTGAGGCGAGGAACCCCGCGTCACTTCGGGTGTGTGCGTTAATTGCTCGTGCTTCGGCAAACGTGGAAGAACTTGAAGTGGCGTCTGTTGGGTTCACGATCGCCGATGAGGAGTGGCTCGTCGGATATGGCCTCGACGTTGGTCAGCGATACCGAAACCTTCCGTATCTTGCGAAATTTGTGAAGCCGGAGACGGAGTAGTTGACCGCTGTTGAAATTGTGTCGTTACGCTAAGCACGGCATGAATTCTTCTCGCAAACCTATTCCACGAAACACTCGGCTCGTTCTGGCAGCTTGCGTGGCGGCGATTCTGGTTCTCATTGGAGCCCAACAACTCCTTGCCCCAGCGGAACCCAAAGAGCTGAACCTCAGCCAACTTGAGACAGCGGTTCGCACGGGCGGTGTGCTCAAGGCCACGCTCGGGAATCGCACCAACGACATCACGGGCACCCTGAAGAGCGGTCAGAAGTTTCGCTCGGTTGTCCCTCCAGAATTTGCTGACGAGATGACCACGCTGCTCTTGTCCGAGAAGGTGAAGACCACTGCTGACAATGAGGACGGGTTCAACCTCGGGTCCTTTGTCGCCGACTACCTTCCATTGCTCGCCATCGTGGGGATCTTCGCCTACTTCGCAACGCAGATGCAGGGCGGAGGCAAGGCGGCAAAATTCGGTCGGGCACGGACTCGTAGAAACCGCGATTCACCAGATGTCACCTTCGCCGATGTTGCTGGAGCAGATGAGGCGGTTGCGGAACTCGGCGAGATTAAGGACTTTCTTGCGGACCCTGGCCGGTTCGCTGCGCTCGGAGCGAAGATCCCTCGCGGCGTGTTGTTGGTCGGCCCGCCGGGAACCGGAAAGACGCTTCTTGCGAAAGCAGTGGCAGGGGAGGCAGGAGTCCCCTTCTTCACCATCTCTGGGTCTGACTTCGTCGAAATGTTCGTTGGGGTTGGCGCTGCCCGGGTTCGAGATCTCTTCAAACAAGCGAAGGCGGAGGCCCCAGCAATCGTCTTTGTTGACGAGATCGATGCAGTGGGTCGACACCGTGGCGCTGGAACTGGGGGTGGCCATGACGAACGTGAGCAGACGCTGAACCAGCTCCTCGTTGAAATGGACGGCTTTGACTCAACCACGGGCGTCACACTCATGGCGGCCACAAACCGGCCCGATATTCTCGACCCTGCCCTGTTGCGGCCTGGTCGATTTGATCGACAAATCCTGGTCGACGCACCTGATCTACGTGGTCGTGAGGCCATTTTGGCGGTGCATGCTCGCAACAAGCCGCTCAGCCCTGCTGTTGACCTGTCCGTGGTTGCTCGTCGTACCCCAGGGTTCACTGGAGCGGATTTGGCGAATGTGATCAATGAGGCGGCCTTGATGTGTGGCCGTCGCCGCGGCTCCACCATTGAGGTGAGCGACATGAATGAAGCAATCGATCGAGTGATCGCTGGGCCCGAGCGCAAGAGCCGAGTTATGACCGACAAAGAGAAGTCGGTAACTGCCTACCATGAGGGCGGCCACACGCTGGTGGGTCATTCGTTGGTGCATTCGGACCCGATCCACAAGGTCTCCATCGTGGCGAGGGGGAGCGCGCTTGGATGGACCATGAGCCTGCCCTTGGAAGATCGCCATACCCACACCCGCGCTGAACTGCTCGCTCGATTGGCCATGCTTTTTGGTGGCCGCGCCGCAGAGGAGATCGTCTTTGGGGAAATCACCACTGGTGCCTACGACGACATCAAACAAGCGACTCGACTCGCCCGGTCGATGGTGACCGAGTTCGGGATGAGCGAGAAGATTGGACCCCAGCGCCTCAAAGGCCTTGATGAGGAGTCATTCCTCTCCCGCGAAGGCGGTACGCGAGGCGACCTCTCAAACGAGGTCGCGGCAGTTGTGGATTCAGAAGTGAAGGCGCTGCTCGATCAGGCGGAGGAAACAGCTCGCAGAATCATCACTGACCAACGCAGCGTGTTGGACAGTCTGGCTGCTGCGCTGATCGAGCGGGAAACGCTCGATGAATCCGACCTAGCATTGCTGCTTCCCCAACCAGGAATGGCGGTGCAGTGAGCGACCTCAATCGCAGCGAACCAATCAATCCATCGGAATCATCCTCTGTAGACCTCCTTCGAGTCGAGCGGGCAGTTCGCGAGATCCTGGCCGCAATTGGCGAAGACCCCGACCGCGATGGCCTGCGCGACACCCCAGCGCGCGTTGCGCGAATGTACGCAGAGACCTGTGCGGGGCTTCACGAAGACCCATCCCGGCATCTCAAGGTGACCTTTGACGCCGAACATGACGAGTTGATTCTGGTTCGGGACATCGCCTTCTATTCGATGTGTGAGCATCACTTGGTGCCGTTCTTTGGTAAGGCCCACGTTGCCTACATCCCCTCAACCGAAGGCAGAATCACCGGGTTGTCGAAACTTGCTCGCCTTGTTGATGGGTTTGCAAAGCGGCCCCAGGTGCAAGAACGACTCACCACTCAGGTGGCGGACGCCTTGGTTGCAGAATTGGACCCTCGCGGCGCCGTGGTAGTCATTGAGGCGGAACACTTGTGCATGGCGATGCGAGGAGTCCGCAAGCCAGGGTCTTCCACGGTCACCTCTGCCGTGAGGGGACTGTTTCGAACAGACGTTTCGGCGAGATCCGAAGCGATGCGGTTGATCCTGTCCTAAACGCCAGACTGCCGCAAACGGCACTGCCCAATTTGACACCTACCGCTACGCTGAATCGTTGTGATGGCCCAAATCATGGGAGTTCTTAACGTCACGCCGGACTCGTTCAGCGACGGCGGAAGCTACCTCGATGTCGAGGCGGCCGTTGCGCGCGCTCAGATCATGGTCGACGAGGGAGCGAGCGTGATCGACGTTGGTGGGGAGTCCACTCGTCCAAGCGCTACCGAGGTTGATCCCGCCACCGAGATTGAGCGAGTGGTGCCCGTCATTACGGCCCTAGCTGCCAACTTTGCGGGAAGCGATGTACGAATCTCGATTGACACTCGCAACGAAGAAACTGCTCATCGGGCTCTTGGGGCTGGGGCGAGCATTCTGAACGATGTTTCTGCATCAATTGGTGCGGTGGCTGCCGACCATGGTGCTGGTTGGGTATGTATGCATATGCGTGGAACTCCGGCAACCATGCAGGACAACCCGCAGTATGAGTCAGTGGTGGACGAGGTGCTCGAGTATTTGACGGCGGCGGCTGAGTCGGCCCGTCAGGCTGGGGTTGAGGAGATATGGATCGACCCGGGCATCGGGTTCGGTAAATCCCATGAGGACAACCTCAAACTGCTCGGCAACATCGACAAGTTGGTGGACTCAGGTTGGCCCGTCGTGCTCGGCGTCAGCAGAAAGCGCTCCTTGGGGCTCGTCACCGCCGCCTCCGACCGGGCGGCCGAACTCCGAATCGGTTCCCGCATGCAGGATCCCAGCCGACCTACGCTTGAGGATGGGCGAGAAGCCGCATCAATGGTTCCTCCCGATGATCGCCTTGAAGCGGGCCTTGCGGCGGCGGGGTGGGCGATTGCGCACGGAGTGCAGATCATCCGGACCCACGATGTTGCGCCAACCGCTCGACTGATTGCAGCGCATCACGACCTCAGGCTGACGCCACTGAGCCCGGCATTCGCTACTGCGGGGAACCTCTCATGACCACAGCATCGCACTCACATCGATCGGCGAGGATCTTGCCGACACCACAAAGGAAACTTCATGGCCGCAAAGGGTAAATGGGCTCAGGGAATCAAGCCACGGCATTTCTGCTGGGTAATGGAAGACAAGCTTGCGCTGTGCGAACGGCCGGGAGGGTACGGGGCGAATCACCGTCGCGTTCGACGCCAGGAGGAGATCATCTGGGTGCGTGAGCAGGGGTTCTCGCCGGTGGTGAGCTTGATTCCGGCCTCTCATAACCTTCACAACTACGACGAGATGTCGGTGAACTGGCGCCATCGTCCGTTCCCCGCCACTGAGGACCTTCCTCGATATATGGCAGAGGTATACCCCGAACTGCAGCAGCTTCTGGCGAAGGGTCACAAGGTGCTCTATCACCTTGACGAACTTGGCGATCGGATCATTGGCCTGATGGCGGGCTACCTCGTATGGGCAGGATTGGTTCCGGAGCCTCCACGTGCGATCTTCTTGCTTGAGCACATCACCTCCCGTCAGATCGGACCCCCAGGTCGAGACATTGTCGCCACGGCCGGCAAGTTGCGAGCAGCACAATTCAAGGCATCGCAGGAGGCCAAGGCCCAGACTGACAATGCGAGCGCCGCCCAAGCAGGCATTGCTAGCGGGGCACAGGACGATGCCTGATCGAATTGAGCTTCGCGGACTGAGGGTGCTCGCGTACTGCGGAGCCCTGCCTGAGGAGCAAGTTCGGCGTCAACCCTTCTCGATCGATGCCGACATCGAGGCGGATCTTTCCCCTGCAGGAAGTACAGATGACCTGGCTAGAACCGTTGACTACGGCGCACTCTGTGGCCAGATCGCAGCAGTTGCGAACGACCAACGCTTTGCGTTGATGGAGCGATTCGCCACCGTTGTGGCTGAGGAGCTGCTTCGTGACGAACGGATCGACGGGGTCACCATTTCCGTTACGAAATGCCGCCCTCCAGTACCGGAGGATCTGGGGAGCTCGGGGGTTCGGATCCAGCGGCGGAGAACGTGAGAGCCTTTCTGAGCCTGGGCTCTAACTTGGGCGATCGGCGGAAGTTCCTTGCCGACGCTGTAGCGTCGTTGCCGAGTGTGGTGGCCGTGTCGCCCGTGTATGAAACCGATCCCGTTGGCGGGGTTGACCAGCAACCGTTTCTCAACCTGGTGGCAGAGCTTGATACGCAGCTCAGTGGCCATGAACTGCTGAGGATTTGTCAACGGCTTGAGTCTGCTGCGCACCGGGTTCGGGAGACCCGTTGGGGGCCTCGAACACTCGATGTGGACATCATCTGGATGGAGGGGGTGACCGTGAAGGATGATCGTTTGGAGCTTCCTCACCCGCGATGGAAAGACCGTAAGTTCGTGCTGGCACCGCTTCGTGATCTTGCGCCAGACCTCGTCTCGGCTGCCGAGCTTGAGCTTGCCGAGGGGCGCGTTTGGCAGGTCGAGGGACTCGAGTGACGATTCCCCTCGATGCTCCTCAGCTGGGACTGGTCCGCGTGATCGGTGCTGGTCGCGCGGGAGGCTCCTTCGCACGAGCGCTTCGGGATGCTGGCTATGAGGTCGATGGACCATGGGAGCGCGGTCGGAGTCTCGCCACTGCCTGTGAGGGTGTGCAGTGCGTGTTGATTTGTGTGTCCGATGATGCAGTCGCCGAGGTTGCAGCTCACATCACCCCAGTTCCCGGCGTGGTTATGGCCCATGTTGCAGGTTCGCTCGGCCTCGACGTGTTTGCGCATCGTTTCGATCGGGTCGGGTCAATTCATCCACTCGTGTCGCTCACAGATCCCGAGGCCGGGTCAACGCTGCTCGCGCAGGGAGCCACCTTCGCCGTGGCCGGCGATGATCTGCTTCACGCGATGGTGCTCGCACTCGGCGGCAGATGTGTGGAGGTGCCCGATGTTCACCGGGCCGCCTACCACGCGGCTGCGTGTATTGCTTCGAATCACCTGGTTGCGCTGATGGGACAAGTCGAACGCGTTGGCGCCGGGATCGGCCTCCCCTTTGAGGTATTTCTCGGACTTGTCGAGGGCACGCTGGCCAACGTTGCGCGAGTCGGACCCGGACGGGCCTTGACGGGCCCAGCGGCGCGCGGCGATCAGGAAACCCTGAATCGGCATCTCGCTGCACTTGATCCGTCCGAGCGGGGGGCCTATGAGGCAATGATGGCCTGCGCTCAGCGTCTCGCTCGCGAGACTGCTTCAGGCCAGACAGGGAGTGGCTAATGGAACTCATTCAAACGATTGCCGAGTTCAGGGAGCGATTGAATGACTGGCGCAGCACGGGCCAGTCAGTCGGTCTGGTACCCACCATGGGGTATCTGCACGCTGGCCATCAATCGTTGTTTCAAGCGGCGCGCGGCTGCTGCGATGCTGTTGCTGGCACGATCTTTGTCAACCCACTTCAGTTCGCGCCCACCGAAGATCTCGACGCGTATCCACGGGATCTCGAGGGCGACCTGGCGTTGGCGGAGGCGGCCGGGGCCCGGTGTGTCTTTGCGCCAAGCGTGGCGGAGATGTATCCCCAGCCAACATTGACGACTGTCTCCGTTGCGGGGGTCTCCACGACGTTGGAAGGCGAGCATCGTCCAACACACTTCGATGGAGTGGCCACGGTCGTGGCGAAACTGTTCAACATTGCTGGACCATGCTCGGCCTTCTTCGGCGAGAAGGACTTTCAACAGGTGGCGGTGATCCGTCGGCTCGTCGCAGACCTCAACTTTCCAACGGAGATCGTTGCCTGTCCGACAGTTCGAGAATCAGATGGGCTTGCGCTCTCCAGTCGAAACGTGAACCTGACGCCTCAGGAACGTTCTGTCGCGCCGTCGATCTACCAGGCGTTGTGTGTTGGTGCCGACCGAATAGCGAGCGGTGAACGCGATGTTGCGAGTGTGGAGGCCGCAATGCTGGAGGTTCT
>DORQ01000169.1:8773-9263 GCA_003514205.1 Acidimicrobiaceae bacterium | reverse complement strand
GACCTTGACCAGGCATCGGCGGCATCGGTGGCATCGGAGGTGCCTGCTGTGGCATCGATGGTGCTTGGCCAGCTCCAGGCATCGGCGGCGCTTGTCCCGATGGTTGGTATCCCATTGGTGCACCGCCCTGGGGCACTCCGCCCTTCTTCTTTGCCTTTGATCGTCGAACCAGCGTAACGATCATCCAGATCAGGCCAAGTAGGAAGAGCACCGCACCAATTCCGATTCCTCCAAAGAGCTTGACGAGCAGGTCCTTGGGCGAGATGTTGGCAATTCCGATGGACGCCCCTTCGGGGCCAGTTGCGGTCAGGGTGTACTCGCCAGCTTCATCTGTCGAAAATCCGCCAACAACCTCGAACTGCGTCGATCCAGAGCTTCCCGAGGAAGTCATCGAGCTCGCCGACTCGAGGGTGATTACCTCACCGGTTGCGTTGTTTGTCAGCGTCGCGTCGATGTCGGAGGCCTTGGCGTCAAACGCCATCACCATGCC
>DORQ01000169.1:179-8514 GCA_003514205.1 Acidimicrobiaceae bacterium | reverse complement strand
ACAGCTGCCCAGACCGAGCAGCATCATGAGGAGACCTAACCAGACACCGAGCATGCCTGGTTTGAGTTTGGGACTTCCGTTGTTCGCCATGCGCGAATCCTTCCTGACGGCTTTGTCGAGACTCTAGTGCTCACTTCGGGCGCGAGATCGGACTTCCCGCCAGGGAATCGGTCAGTCCTGGAGTCATATCCCCGCCGTGAGTAGATCCTCAATACATTTCCACGCACGCTCGACAGAGTCTCTCGTCACGAACTCACCTGCGGTGTGCGCCACAGTTGGATCGCCTGGCCCGAAGTTCGCCGCCGGAACTCCTATTGCCGCGAACCGTGCCACATCAGTCCAGCCAAGTTTTGAACGGACTTCGAGCCCATGGCGGGCAACCAGTGACTGAAGAATCGGGTGTGTCACCGCTGGCAGTGCAGCATTGGCCCGATCAACGATGTCAATCTGATCGCCCGCTTCTAGGTACGGCTCGCACAATTCTCGTAGGTGCTGTTCTGCCTCATCGAGGCTTCGATCCGGTGCGAATCGGTACGCCACTGTGACGGTGCAACGATCTGGAACCACGTTGCCAGACACTCCGCCAACGATGTCCACCACTTGGATTGCCTCATGAAAGGTGCAGCCCTCGATTTCCGGCTGGCGAATCTCTGCGCCTGCGAGTGCATTCAACAACGGTCCTGCGCGATGAATCGCGTTTCGGCCCATCCATGCGCGAGCAGTATGAGCACGGGCCCCAAGCATGGTCACCGCTGCTCGGATCGAGCCCTGGCAGCCAGCCTCGATCGCAGCATCGGTCGGCTCGCCAAGCAATGCAAGGTCGCCAACCAGAAGGTCCGGCCGCTTCTGCAGAACCTCCTCAAGACCGTTATGGACAGACGCAACCTCTTCCCGCGCATAGAAGACATATGTCACTTCAAGCATCGGGTTAGTGAAGTGGCGCGCGGCGGCCAACATGATGGCGAGCCCACCTTTCATGTCGGCCGAACCAACCCCGAAGAGCACATCCCCCTCAATTCGGCCCGGAAAGTTCTCGTTCGCCGCAACGGTATCGGTGTGACCCGCCAGGATCACCCGACTGGAAGCCGATCCTGTGGTGCGAGCGATGAGATTGTCGCCGATTCGGATCACATCGAGGTGCGGACACAGCGCAAGCTCGCGCTCCAGCCAGTCCACCAGGGCCTGCTCCTCAAAACTCTCCGAAGCGAAATCGACGAGATCAGCGGTGAGCGCAAACACGTCTGGTGAGTCTCCGGTGCCAGATTGGCCCTGCAGCTCAGAGGGTTCCTCGGCACTCATGTCAGCACCTCGCTACTCACTGTTGGGCCTCCCAAGCCTGGATTCGTTGATCAAGAAGATCGAGTCGCTCATCTGGCTGAACGGCTGCGATGCGCAGATAGGCGGCACCAGCCGCCCCGTAGAACTCCCCGGGACTCACTACAACTCCAACCGAATCCGCAAGCCGCGAGGCAGTTTCCCATGCTCCGTCAGGGGCGTGGACCCAGAGGTAGAAGGCGCCTTCTGGAAGGGTCGGGGCCAAGCCCAATCTCGTGAACTGGGCTGCGAGTCGGACGAGTCGGCGATGGTAACGGTCACGTTGAACATCAACGTGGGAGTCCTCAGACCAAGCAACCGCAGCACCTCGCTGCACCGGAGCAGGAATCATCAGCCCTTGGTGTTTGCGAACCTCGGAAACAAACCGCACCAGATCTGCGTCACCGGCGTAGAACCCAGCCCGGCCCCCAGCGAAGTTGGAACGCTTCGATAACGAGTGCACAGCAAGCACTCCCTCGGGGCCCGAGCGAAGGATCGTTCGCGGCGGACCCTGCCAGGTGAATTCGATGTAGCACTCGTCGCTCAGCACCGGAATCCCATGAGTGCGGCCCCACTCCGCTGCAGCATCAAGATCATCAAGGGCACCAGCGGGATTGCCCGGCGTGTTTACCCACAAACACAACGCTCGCTCGGCATCCGCGGACGAAATGCTCGACAAGTCGATTCGCCACTGATCATCCACTGGCACCGCAACAGCACGGCACCCGGCCAGAATCGCCCCCATCTCATAGGTGGGATATGCGACTGCGGGGTACAACACGGTGTCTCGACGTGGCGAGCGAAGCTTCAGAATGAGCGGCAAGCCGGCCACGAGTTCCTTCGTACCGATGCAGTTCGCCAGCGAACCCGACCCAAGGCGAACGCCGATCCGTCGCTCTAGCCAGCCGTGCGCCGCCTCGAGTAACGCGGCGGATCCCACCGACGTCGGATAGCCCGCCACAGAACTTGTGTCTCGAAGTGCCTCGCACACGTTCTCGGGGGGTTGGTCACACGGTGTGCCGATCGAGAGATCAATTGCTCCACCAGGGTGCATGTCCGCTGCTTGAAGGACTGGCTTCAGCCGATCATAGGGATAGGGCGGCAACGTAAAGGGTGGTGCGATGAACTCCGCTCGTGGTTCAGGTTCCAAAGAAGTGAATCCAGACGAGGCACCGTTGCCGAGTTGGGAGTCGAGTTCAGTCACGTTCCAGATCCAATGGGTGTGGTTCTCTCAGCTGTCGCGAACTCCTCAAATCTCGCCACCTCTGACGCATCAATTCTTGCCCTGATCGCCATCCCAGCCTCCAACGGGGTCTCGGAGATCACTTCTCCACTGCGATGAACTGCTGCAATCGCATCACCGCGATCGTAGGGAATCAGGAGATCAATGGGAGCCAGCAGCGACCGAAGTCGATCACCAATGGTCTCCAGCAGCACCTCGATCCCCTCGCCGGTGTGGGCGGAGATGGCCACCGATCCTTCGAACTTGTCCGCATAGAAGCGAGCTCCCTCAGAGGAATCGGACTTGTTGAACACCAACAGTTCCGGCACATCTCTGGCACCAATCTCAGACAGCACGTCATGCACGGCCTCAATCTCGGCCTCGGGGTCAACAGCGGAACCGTCAACAACATGCACCAGAAGATCTGCGTCGTTTGCGACCTCCAGGGTGCTCTTGAACGCCTCAACGAGTTGGTGAGGGAGTTTGCGCACGAACCCAACCGTGTCGGTCAGCAACACCGCCTCGCCCCCAGGGAGTTCCATCCGTCGAGTCGTCGGGTCCAGCGTTGCAAAGAGGCGATCCTCAACCAGAACGCCAGCATCTGTCAGGCGATTGAGAAGCGTGGATTTGCCCGCATTGGTATATCCGACAATCACAACGCCACGGAGATTCCCGCGATGTCGGGCTTTTCTTTGGGTTTGACGAATTGTCCCGATATCTCGCAATTGCTCTTCGAGTTTGTGGATTCGCCGAACGAGTCGACGACGATCGACCTCAAGCTGAGTTTCTCCCGGTCCACGGGTTCCAATGCCGCCACCTTGCTGCGAGAGCGACTTCCCCTTTCCCCGGAGCCTCGGCAGCCGATACTTCAGTTGCGCCAACTCAACCTGAGCCTTGCCTTCCAGCGAGGAGGCATTCTGGGCAAAAATGTCGAGAATCACAGCCGTTCGATCGAGCGCTGTTCGACCAAGGATTCGCTCGAGGTTGAACTGCTGGGCCGGGGACAATTCATCGTCAAAGACCACCGTGTCGCAGTCGAGCGCAATGGCTAGCTCCTTGATCTCCTCCACCTTTCCCTTGCCAACAAAGGTGGCCGGGTCTGGCGCTGAGCGTCGCTGAATGAAGCGCGCCACCTCGTCCGCCCCTGCGGTGTCAACGAGGCGACTGAGCTCGTCGAGATGTTCCTCCGTGAGTGGCTCATCGAAGGGCGGAAACGACACCGCGACGAGGATGATTCGCTCGCGGAACGTTCGGTCAATGAGCGCGGAACTCGTGGCACCGTAGTCACCAAAGACACCTCGGTGGGAGTCAACAATCTCGATGGTTGCCTCATCGGCATCTTCCTCGAACTGTTCGTTCTCAGTCACAGCCCACCTCGATGCGCGCGATCAGCACTGCGGGACCAATGAGCACAGGTTCCTCTCCACACACAACCGTTGCTTCGCCACCAGGCATCACCACGGCTACCGGACTGGTGACCACCCCCCACTGCACCGCTAACGAAGCAGCAACCGTCGCTCCCGATCCGCACGCCTGCGTCACGCCTGCACCCCGTTCCCAATGTGACAAGCGAATTCGATCTGGACCGTCGACGACCATGAAATGAACGTTGATTCCACCAGGAAAGCCACGCTCAAGGTCTCGACCCATCACTGCAGGGTCAATTCCATCCAACGACAAGACCTGAAGCACCAGGTGAGGGTTACCAACGTCGCCAGTACCACTGCGCACGGCTGGAAAGGCCTGAGCCTCCGGGGAGAGCGGCGGACCGGGCAGGACTCGCGCCATCGCCACCGACAACTGGTCAACCTCAGCAAGCTCAGTTGCCGTAGCGGTGAGGTGACGCACTCCCCCACCAGCGACAATCGAGACTGAACCTTCACGACGGCCAGCATTTCGGAGCAGCGCTTGGCCAAGGCAGCGAATCCCGTTCCCTGAGATTTCTGCACGTGATCCATCGGCGTTGAACAGCACCATCTCGCACTCAGCCTGATCAGCGAACTCACCGGAGGGAGCGCTCGTGCCAATGAGCCCATCCGCGCCAATCCCAGCCGTTCGGTCGCACAACCGCACAGCTAGTTCTGAGGTGAGCACTAGTCCGGGATTGTCGGCTCCCAATGCAACGAGGAAGTCGTTTCGAAGCCCATGATGCTTCGTGAGGTGCAAGCGTTCCGCCATGATCACTCCAAGGTATCGGCGATCAGCTCGCCGAGTCTGCGAGTTTCGCAATCGAACCATTCAATTCGTGGATCTCGCCGGAACCACCGATGCTGACGGACTGCGAAATTTCGGGTCTTTTGGGTAATCCGCCCGTTCGCGTCCTCAAGACTGCACCTACCGTCGAGGTACTCAAAGAGCTCGGAGTAGCCAAGCGCCTTCGAGGCTGTGGGGCCCAGCGGAGGAATCCTGGTTCGCAGACTCGCGGCTTCCTCACACCAGCCTGCGTCCAACATGGCCTGGGTCCTGTTGGCGAGACGGTCGCCGATGAGATCCCGTTGGACCTCCAGCCCGATGAAGCGAACCGGAGAGTGCGGGTACTCGGTGAGGCCGGGGCCAAAGGAACTGAACTGCTTTCCGGAGCCAATGCAGACTTCCAACGCTCGAATGATCCGACGCCGATTGTTTGGCTCAGTTCGTGCTGCAGCCAGTGGGTCAAGCTCAACGAGCCGTTGATACAACACTTCTGTGCGCGGTTCCTGTTCGAGCTGGGCAGACACGAGTGGGTATTGCGAAGGAATCTGAAGGCCATCGACCACTGCTCGGTGATATAGCCCGGTCCCACCGACGAAGATCACTCGCTTGCCTCGCGAGGAGATGTCCCGAACTGCCGCCAGGGCCTCATTTTGGAACCAGCCCACCGAACAGGAAGCTGACGGGTCGAGAAGGTCAATGCAGTGGTGGGGAACGAGTTGCTGCTCCGCAAGGGTGGGTTTCGCTGTGCCGATATCCATGCCTCGATAGACCTGCATTGAATCGACTGACACCAGCTCACAATCACCGAGCAACTCCGAGAGCTTCAGCGCGAGTGCGCTCTTTCCTGAGGCCGTTGAGCCGACAATGGCGAGGGGGGTACGCGAAAACTCCATCAGGGGCTCGGCGCGGGCGAACTATCCGATTGCGGGGTATGAGCTGGCGGGGTATGAGGTAGCGGGGCATGAGCTGGCGGATCCAGCACAGCGCCTCCAGCCTCAAGGAGTTGACCGATCATGACCCAAAACTCAAGCCGCACGGGCTCAGGTCGCTCCAGTGCAACCGATGAGAACAACGCTCCCACCGCGCCCGCGCCAATCAGGCGAGCGAGGTCCCGCGAAAGTCCCGCTAGGTCACGATAGGGGTCCCCGATACCGCCTTCGTCTGGTTCAGGCCACGAGGAAATCGAGCCGTCGAGAAGCTCAAGTGCGGTGCAACGCAGATTGCCATGCACGGCGACCGGGCACTCCGGAGGATCAGGCAACAGACGCTGTGCAGCATCAAGGAGACGTTGGGGGGAGATTGACTGATATGGCAGATCGAAGCGCGTCGAGTCCACCCGACCAGCCGCCACAAGTCTCTCTGCCCGAATCACTGCTTCAGTGGCCGACATCGCGTTCGGCAGCTGTTCCACCGGAAGCTCCCACATCTGCAGAACGAAGTTGCCGATCGCCGCGACGAGCTGCTCAGGACGGACAAGAACTGCTGGATCGGAAATGGCGAGTCCAGGTCGAGTTGAACCAAGCAACCTCCCAAGGATGTGTTCGGGCAGCGAAGAACTCCCCGGGAACGAGTTATTTCCAGTGGTCATTGAGGACCGGCAGCCAGCACCGGGATCTTCGTCCGATGCCGGGCCGGGTGAGTGATCTCGATCAGTTCACCGAGCATATGGTTGAGCGATGCGTCAGTGACTTCAACCTTGGCGTAGGTCCCGGGGCGAATTTTCGATGATGAGGGGAAATGAATCAGCTTGTTGTGCCGGGTTCTGCCCGTCAGCATCTCAGGATTTCGTTTGGAGACGCCTTCAACGAGCACCTCGTCAGTGCGTCCGATTCGCGCCTGATTCGCACGAAGCGACGACCGTTCCACCACTGCCCGAAGCCGCTCCATCCTCTCGACCGCAACCGCGTGATCGACAAAGCTCTCTACCATTTCGGCGGCTTCAGTGCCGGGTCGCGGGGAATAGATGAAGGTGTAGACCGCATCGAAGCCGACCTCTGCCGCAACCTCCAAGGTTCCCAGAAAATCCTGCTCCGTCTCGCCTGGAAACCCAACAATGATGTCGCTCGTGATCGCCAGGTCGTCGATTGCTGCCCGGGCGAGGCGGACCTTGTCCAAGAAGCGCTCTGCTGTGTAGCCCCGGTGCATCGCAGCGAGCACCGTGTCGCTGCCTGACTGAAGCGGCAAATGCAGGTGCTCACAGACGCTGTCAGTCTCAGCCATCGCCGCGATGATCTCGGGCCGAAGATCCTTGGGATGAGGGCTCGTGTAGCGAACTCGATGAATCCCTTCCACTGATCCCACTGCCCGAAGCAGATCGGCAAAGAGCGGACGGGCTCGGCGGTCGCCGTGGGTCCATTCTGCGCCGGCAATGCGTTCAAACTCGCGTTCCTCGAAATGGTGATCTGCGGACCGCAGTCGTAACGCCAGGTCTCGGCCGTAGGAGTTCACATTTTGCCCAAGCAACGTGATTTCACTCACGCCATCCGCTGCCAACCCCTCGACCTCGGCAACAAGATCGCCAAAGGGTTTTGAAATCTCCGGGCCGCGAACGGCGGGGACGATACAGAACGCGCAGCTGTTGTCGCAGCCAACCTGGATCGTCACCCACGACTGATAGTCAACCGCCCGATCCGTTGGAAGTCCGGTGGGGAAGAGCTCATTTTCATCCAGAACCGCCGCTTCAAGAACCTCCATGACTGGGCCTTCGACTCGGGCCTGGGCCAGCAGTTCAGTGGTGCGGTGAACGTTGAAGGTGCCCATGACAACATCAACATGACCTGCACGTTGCTGAATGAGGTCTTTGTCCTTTTGCGCCAAACAGCCGCCAACGAGAATCTGCACCTCCGGACGATCCGCCTTGAGAGACTTCAAGTTGCCCAAAGCTCCGTAGAGCTTGTTGTCGGCATTCTCGCGGATACAACACGTGTTCAAGACAATGACATCAGCATCCTCCGCCGAATCGGTGGGTACCATCCCATCCTCAACGAGCAGACCCGCAATGCGCTCAGAGTCATTTTCATTCATCTGACACCCGTGGGTGCGGATGAAATATTTCTTCGGCGAATCCACGGAGGTGAGTCTACGGGGCGACGGATCGCCGCCCCGTAGAGCATTTACCCCTCGATCTCAGCAGCTTCCAGATCAACGCTGACAGCTTCTTCTCCATCGTCGTCGATGCCTGATGCAACACGAACTCGATCGGAAACCTCAAGCATGATGTCGACGTTTTCGTTCAAGAACTTCTTGGCGTTCTCTCGCCCCTGACCGAGCTGTTCACCCTCATAGGTGAACCATGCGCCCGACTTCTTGATGATGCCGAGGTCAACACCAACATCGAGGATCGATCCCTCTCGGCTAATGCCCTTTCCGTACATGATGTCGAATTCCGCTTGACGAAATGGTGCCGCCACCTTGTTCTTGACGACCTTGACTCGCGTGCGGTTNNGTCGTGGCCTTCGCCGTCGCGTTCTCTTTCGCTGCGTGCAAACCCTCGAGAGGAGTGACGAGGGCATCACGGATACCCCGCAATGCCGCAGCCATCGCCACCATTGGGTCGTCGCCGACGTTGGCGGCGCGCCAGCTCTCGCGCATTGCATCCAACGCCTC
>DORQ01000169.1:0-151 GCA_003514205.1 Acidimicrobiaceae bacterium | reverse complement strand
GACGACCTTGACTCGCGTGCGGTTCCCGACAATCTCTGCCCCATCTTTGATGGCCTCGATTCGGCGAATGTCGAGCCGTACTGAGGAATAGAACTTCAACGCACGACCGCCCGGAGTCGTTTCGGGAGATCCGAACATGACGCCGATCTTC
>DORQ01000087.1:280-3817 GCA_003514205.1 Acidimicrobiaceae bacterium | reverse complement strand
ATCGACCGCCTCGGCGGACTCGACGTCATCGAGATCGACCCCGAGGTGGCAGCCGAGACCGACCGTCTCGCAGTTGCCGCTGTCATCGAGGCAGAGCGAGCGCTCGGGCGGATCCCAGTCGAGCAGGATCACAACAACCCTGGGTTCGACATCCTCTCCGAGGACCCAGCGACCGGCGTCGTCTACCAGATCGAGGTGAAGGGCCACCGCCCCGCCAATCCGGAGATCAAGGTTCGAGCACGACAGGTACGCCAAGCCAAACAGAACCCAGAGCGCTTTCGGCTTGCCGTCGTTCGCGTGCCCAATGATCAGGCGGATGCAACAACCGTCCGATACTTCATCCGACCCTTCGACTCCTACGAGTTGCACTTCGCCCAGACGTACGTGCCGCTCAACGTCCTCGAACTCATGCCATACGCAGTGGAGCCACAGTGACCTACAAGAAAAAGCTCATCGAGGTGGCGCTGCCATTGGCAGCGATCAACACAGAGTGTGTACGAGAGAAGACGATCCGCCACGGGCATCCTTCTACCTTTCACCTTTGGTGGGCGCGTCGTCCGCTGGCGTCTGCCCGAGCTGTCCTCTGGGCATCCCTGGTTGACGACCCGTCGGCACATCCTGATCAGTTCGCCACGGAGGCGGAGCAACAGGTGGAGCGCGAGCGCTTGTTCGACATCCTCGTTCGGCTCGTGAGATGGGAGTCCTCCAACGACAGCCGCGTTCTCGACCAGGCTCGTGCCGAGATCGAACGTTCGAATCCCAGTGGCCTACCTCGAATCCTCGACCCGTTCGGTGGTGGTGGCACCATCCCGTTGGAGGCGCTTCGGCTCGGGCTTCCGACCTTCACAGGTGATCTCAACCCCGTCGCGGTCATCCTCCAAAGGGCGATGCTTCAGTTCCCGGGACGATTGTTCGACCGACCGCCCGTCAACGAACCCGGGAGAGATTCCCTAACCACCTGGTCTGGTCTTCAGGGCTTGGCGAATGACGTCGAGTATTACAGCGACCTTCTGGCGACCAAGGCTCGCGAGGCAATCGGGCACTTCTACCCGGAGCCGATCGGTCCCGATGGGGCGCCCCTAACTCCGATTGCCTGGATGTGGGCCCGCACCGTGAAGTCGCCTGACCCCTCGTTCGACGGGCACGTTCCACTCGTCAAGAGCTGGATCCTGCGGAAGCGACCCGGCAGACCAGTGGTGTGGGTGGAAGCCATCGTGGATTCCAACTCCTCAACGATTACGTACCGGGTTCGTGAGGGGGCCGGGGCGCCCTCGGACGGCACGGTCGAGAGAAGCGGTGGCCGGTGTATTGCAACTGGCGCTGCCA
This sequence comes from Acidimicrobiaceae bacterium, assembly GCA_003514205.1. GTDB lineage: Bacteria > Actinomycetota > Acidimicrobiia > Acidimicrobiales > Microtrichaceae > UBA11034. Next base: position 2,491 of record DORQ01000087.1, on the reverse strand, counting down.
TTCCCTTCGAGTACATCCGATCCGAAGCGCGGGCGGGCCGGATGGGATCCGTAGCGATGGCGGTGATCTGCGAAGGACCCTCAGGTCGGGTGTACCTGGACCCAGTCGGCGTTGGAGAGGTGATTCCTGCCAGCGAGGGGCCTCTCGGCTCCATCTTCGACTGGCCCGGTCGCTTGAACGTTGTGCGTTACGGACTCACCGAGTGGTCGGATCTCTTTCTGCCGCGCCAGCTGCTTGCGTTGACGACGTTCTCTGACCTGCTCGGCGAGATCCGAGCGGTGGCAGAGTCAGACGCGCGCCGATCTGGACTGCCAGACGACGGAATCAGGTTCCGCGACGGTGGAGGCGGCGTATCTGCGTATGCGGACGCAGTTGTTACGTGTCTGGCATTTGTCATCGATCGCTGCGTGGGGCGCTGGACAAGCCTCACGCTTTGGCACAACTCCGGTGAGAAGATTGAGCACGTCTTTCGCCGCCAATCTATTCCGATGAGCTGGGACTTTCCCGAGGCAAATCCGTTCTCGAACTCCTCGGGCGGATGGTCCGGCCAGGTCGAGTGGGTATCAAAGTACCTTGAGGCCCAGTTCCTGCATGTCGAGGCTGATGTTGTTCAGCGTGATGCGGCGGCGCGAATCGAGGAGGTGGGAGTCGCTGTGCTTTGTACGGACCCGCCCTACTACGACAACGTTCCCTACGCCGACATCTCGGACTACTACTACGTGTGGCTACGACGGAACCTTGGCGATGTCTGGCCCGATGAGTGTTCAACCTTGCTGACGCCGAAGGCCGATGAACTAATCGCGAATCGATATCGCGCTGGCTCGAAACAGGCTGCGATCGATCACTTCGAAGGTGGAATGCGAAAGGTCTTCACGGCTGCAGCAAATAACGCGTCGCCAGTTGCGCCCGCGACTATCTTCTACGCGTTCAAGGCCTCGGAGGGCAGCGACGATGGAGTCGTCTCCACCGGCTGGGAGACGTTCCTGTCCGGCCTTATCTCAAGCGGGTGGGCGATCACGGCCACCTGGCCACTTCGCACCGAGCTCATCACGGGTGTCAAGGGAAAGCTCGGCCTGCTTGCGACGTCCGTTGTGTTGGCCTGCCGGCCCCGGGAGGTAACCGCGGCCTTGGCCACTAGAGGTGAGTTCCACCAGGCGCTACACCGGGACATGAGCGTTGCGGTGCGAGTCCTGCAGGAGCAGAACATTGCGCCCATCGACCTGGCCCAAGCAGCCATCGGGCCAGGAATCGCGACGTTCTCTCGGTATGCGAGGGTTGTTGAGGCGGACGGCAGGCCGATGACCGTTCGCGCTGCGCTCGGTCTCATCAACGAGGTATTGGCTGAGGTTCTCAGCGGTGAAGAGAGCGAGTTCGATGCTGACACCCGCTTCGCACTGACATGGTTCGAGCAGTACGGACACAACCCGGGGCCGTTTGGGGATGCCGATTCATTGTCGAGAGCGAAGGACACAACTGTCGCGGGAGTTGTTGAGGCGGGAGTCATCACGAATCGTGACGGGCGAGTGCGACTCGTCGAGCGGGGAGAGTTGAGATCCGACTGGGACCCGGTTGCCGACACCCGCCCAACTGTTTGGGAGATGACCCAGTATTTGATCCGCGCGCTCGACTCATCAGAGACGGAGGCCGCTGCACTGCTCGGGCGCCTGGGCGTCGGTCACGGGGAGAAGGCCCGGCAACTGGCTTACCTGCTCTACGGAGTCTGCGAACGAAAGAAGTGGGCGGAGGAGGGAATCGGGTACAACATGCTCGTCACCGCATGGCCGGAGCTCACTCGCCTCACAATGACCTCCGCAACGAACGACGAGCGGTTGTTCTGATGGCGGCCATGGAAGCAATGCAGGGAGCAGATGCACGATGGTGATGCCGCACAATGAACGCGTGGGCCGAGGCCTCGATGCCGTGCGCGACGGTATCGGGCCGATATGTGAGGTCGCATGGAAGGCGGCTTACGGTGACGCTTGGCTGGCCGAGGTTCACTCGCGTGACAAGGGCGCGGTCGGCATGCCTGATCCCAACGACCTTGTCTTTCTCCTGAAGGGGATGCAGAACACCTGGCAGGAGGTGTGGCGCCAGAGGCTCGGTCAAGCGGAGCGCGCGTACACGAGCGAGCTTCGTGACTTCCGCAATACGTGGGCTCACCAGGGCCAGTTCTCAACGGACGACTCGTACCGCATGCTCGACACAGCGGAG
>DORQ01000087.1:0-153 GCA_003514205.1 Acidimicrobiaceae bacterium | reverse complement strand
CCGCATGCTCGACACAGCGGAGCGGCTGCTGCAGGCGTTCAGCGCGGCCGACCAGCTCAAGACGGTGCAGGCGCTGAAGCGAGATCTTCAGCGTCAATTGTTCGACGAGCAGGCGCGGAGTGAGCGGCGGAAGACAGCCGCAAAGCCGACCGA
>DORQ01000294.1:3568-9769 GCA_003514205.1 Acidimicrobiaceae bacterium | reverse complement strand
AGAATCCCCAAGTTCACCGGTTGAATCAAGATCGAACATGTGTTCTAGTGTAACACCCCGCGGCGGCACCGAAGACCAAACAGCGCAACAAATTCCATCTTCTTGAGGGCCGCAGCGCTGCGAACAGAACCAATGCCACGAACGTGCATCCACCGCCACCCTTTCAGTCGTAGAGTTCATCAATGGACATCGCACTCACGGGCAGCAACGGGCTCATCGGCACTGCCCTGCGCGAGGAGTTGGAGTCTCAGGGTCATGCGATCCTGCGTTTGGTTCGACCCTCCTCACCAAGCAGAGACGGCGCGTCCGCCGTGTGGGATCCTGCCAGTGGAAGCATTGATGCGAAGGCCCTCGAAGGCATCGACGCAGTGGTTCACCTTGCTGGAGAAGGCATCGCGGAGAAGAGGTGGACCAGCGAGCAGAAAGCCTTGTTGGTCTCCAGTCGGGTCGATGGCACCAATCTCCTTGCTCGAACCTGCGCTGGCCTGAGTTCCCCACCCAAACGATTCCTCTCCGGTTCAGCAATCGGCTACTACGGCGACACCGGAGCGAATTGGGTGGAGGAGACCTCCCCAGCTGGCTCGGATTTCCTCGCCAACCTGTGCGTTGCGTGGGAGGCGGCCGCGGAGCCTGCGAGAACCGCTGGCATTGCAACGGTGACGCTCCGCACCGGGATCGTCCTCGATCCTCGTGGTGGAGCGCTCAAACGACAGCTTCCGTTCTTCAAAGCCGGCTTCGGCGGCAGAAGTGGCAACGGCCGCCAGTATCTCAGTTGGATCTCCTGGAAGGACCAGGTGGCGGCACTCACGCACTTGATCTCCAGCGCCGTCACGGGGCCCGTCAACCTCACCGCACCCGACCCCGTTCCCAACGACTACTTCAGTCAAACGCTAGGGAGCGTTCTTCATCGCCCGACCAGCGTGATTCCGATGTTCGGACCTCGATTACTTCTCGGCCGCGAGCTCGCCGATTCGCTATTGCTCACCAGTCAACGAGTGCGTCCGGCGGCACTGCTAGCAGACGGATTCGAGTTTGGGCATCCCACATTGGACGGGGCATTGCACGATCTGCTGAGGTGAAGGCATGCCAACCCAGATCGTTTCCGCCCAACGAATCATCAATGCCGAACCTCATGAGGTCTTTGAGGTTCTCACTGATGCTTCCCTGCACCATGTGATCGACGGATCTGGAACAGTTCGGTCACCGTCAGGCAAGGTGGATCGCCTGACGCTCGGAAGCCGCTTCGGAATGAAGATGAAGCTCGGCATTCCGTACACGATCTCCAGTGAGGTCGTGGAGTTTGAACGAGACAAACGAATTGCCTGGGCCCATATTGGCGGGCATCGTTGGCGCTACGAGCTCGAAGCAGTAGAAGGCGGCACGCGCGTCACAGAGTCTTTCGACTGGTCGACCGCCATTGCGCCAAAGGGAATCGAGCTCCTTCACTACCCGCGCCGGCACATTCCGAACATGGAACGGACTCTCGAGAACCTTGACGCGTTTCTTCAGAACCGTCGACACAGCATCACATGACCACGACCGATACTCGCCTCGGTGTAGCGGCCTTCGACTTCGACGGCACCATCACCACCCGCGACACACTGCTTGGATTCATGTTCGCGGCAGGCGGACCGCCACGAGCGGCACGCGCCCTCTTGCGAACGGGGCCAGCACTCGCCGCGGGATTCAACAACTCGGCCAAGCGCGACCTTGCCAAGGAACGCACACTCGGACTGGTGTTCAAGGGCCGCTCAATGGCCGAAATTGAACAGGCTGGCCACGAGTACGCCGGCTCGCTAACGAGACTTTTCAGACCAGCCACTCTGGAACGCATTGCTTGGCACAAGTCACAGGAACACCGACTAGTGATTGTCTCCGCCTCACTCGTGTACTACTTGCGCCCGATTGCCGAGTCGCTCGGATTCGAGTCCGTGATCGGCGTCGAACTGGCGGCCGACTCGACCGGACGAGCAACCGGCCAACTCGCTCGACCGAATGTGCGCTGCGAGGAGAAGGCCACAAGGTTGCGGGCCTGGCTCGAGGAGAAAGCAATTGAAAGCCCCCGGATCTGGGCCTACGGCGATAGCTCAGGCGACGAGCATCTCCTGCAGATGGCCGACCATCCAACCTGGGTCGGAAAGCGATCGAGCCGCAACCCGTAGGCTGCGGCTCGATTCTTCTCGAAGAATTGTCGGCCCGAAGGCGAAGGCCTTATGCCTTCGGTGGCATCCGGATGCCGCCGTCGATACGAATGTCCTGAGCGTTCATGTAGTTGTTCGTGATCAGCTCAAGCGCGAGGGACGCAAACTCTGAAGCGAGACCAAGTCGCTTCGGGAACAACACAGACGCTCCGAGGGCTGCCTTGAATGCGTCGGCTCCTTCTCCCTCACCGTAAATTGGGGTGTCGATGAGGCCTGGAGCGATCGTGTTCACACGAATCCCTGCAGCACCAAGGTCGCGAGCAACGGTGAGCGTCATGCCCACAACGCCGCCCTTGGATGCGGAGTACGCGGCTTGCCCGATCTGCCCGTCGTACGCGGCAACCGACGCGGTATTGACGATGGCACCCTTTTGGCCATCAGCGTCGGCCTCATTCGAGTTCATTGCTGACGCAGCGAGTCGAATGCAGTTGAAGGTACCGACAAGGTTGATCTCCACGACCTTGCGGAACATCTCGAGATCGTGCGGTTCGCCGTTGCGACCAATGGTCCGAGTCGCCCAGCCGATGCCGGCGCAGTTGACCAAGGCTCGAAGTGGACCCATCTCCACGGCGGCCGCAACAGCTGCCTGAACCTGCTCCTCGCTAGTGACATCGGCCGCAGCGAACACGCCGCCGATCTCCTTAGCTAGCGCATCACCACGCTCCTGCTGCCGGTCGAGATCCATGACCACAACCCGCATTCCCTTCTCTGCCAATAGTCGCGAGGTTGCCTCGCCGAGGCCAGACGCACCACCAGTAACAATTGCTGAAGCACCAGAAATATCCATTCGGCAACCCTATAACCCGACCAACTGGTCAAGAAAATCCCAGTATCGAGATCCACGAAAGAAAATGTTGAAGGTCGTTCCTAGAACCTCCGATACAGAATTCATGGCTCCGGACCGTTCACCCTCGACACAACGTCAAGACCACAACGCCGCCTCGCCCCCGTTGACCTCCAACAGCTTTCCTGGCGGGCGGGTCAAGCTTCCGAGACTCGACCCTGTCGAGCCCGGAAGCCGGGAGTTCTCGATCGTCGGCACAGCGTTCGTACGAGATCGGCGACCCGAAACGGTCGAGTCTGGGCGACATAGCACCTTCACCGAGTACTTCACCCACGAATCGCTCTTTCACGAGACCAACGAGATTTCGGGAACCGACGTTGACCCCTTCGCCGTTCTGGGGGTTTCCCGCGATGCTGACTGGGCAACGATTACGGCTGCTCATCGAAAACTGCTTCGTTCGAACCACCCAGACCTCGTCGCCTCCCTCGGGCGCGAGGCGCAGCGAGAAGCAGAGACGAAGTCCAAGCAACTGAATGAGGCCTACGCGACGCTGCGCCAGCTCTTTCAGAGTGAACAGGTCTGAAATCTGGCCGCTCGGTGTTGGAAGGCCGGACGACGGGCAGTCTACAGACCCGGTACTCGAATCCTCGCGCACCGATCTCGTGACTCGCCACTAGCCAAGGGCAATACAATTCGGCCTTCGTTGCGCCGGAATGTACAGACGGTCCAATAGCCTTCGAAGAGCTCTTCGGTGACAGAGAACCCAAGGGAATCTCCGTAGCCGGGGTACAACGCAGCAACATCTGGCCGGGGAATGAGCAGATCTACTGGGCTATCAACCCAGTAGTAGTCCTGATAGTCCTCGGAGTAGAACCCAACTGACAGATCAGGAAGCCGGTAACTCCCGTAGGCAGATTCATTCAAGGGGAGTGCCCAGCCGGTAACGGTGACCTCCTCGGGCGCTATTTGGATTTGGTCCATCGAGAATGGAAGCTCATTGGGGTCAATCCAATCATCGGCCTCGAAGGTGGTGCAGACGAGTCGGGGATCCAGTACGGCTCCCCCGTTCCCGAAGTTCCATTCCTTCGTGGTCAAGCAGACCTCGTTGATTCGCGCAGTGGCGTTCACCATGACGTCGATGCCCGACGCCTGACTCACATCGCTCGGTCGAGGGAATCGATATACGGAGTCGGTTCCTGTCAGGTCATATTCATTCGCAGTGCGGACTTGCAGCCGCTGGTTTGTCGGAAGAATGGCAGCTTCACGACCGTTCACACTCATTCCGACCTGCAAGGGCAACTCGAAGGTTGGCTGGGAGCTGATGGCCCACCCTTGAACCCGAATCCAGGGACCATTCATCGCGGACACTGAGTCAATTGCACCCTCGATTCGACGGGGATTGGTCCGCTGCTCGTAGTCGCGGAGCAGCGTATCTGCCTCGGAGACAGACATCTTTCGTTCCCAGGTCTTCTTGCGACCGCACACGAGCACGAAGGAGACGTCCCGTGCGAAGTCCCCAGCCTTCGTACAACGGGTGCCGACCTTGGCGAAGCGAAGTCCTGAGAGTGAGCGGAGGTCACATCCAGAGAGCGCAACCGCCACGACCAAACACCCGACAACAAGCGCTTTCCTGTTTCTCCCTGCCAACATCAATCTCTCCTCGGTGCGCTGAAACCTCAGCTACTGAGCTGCACAGTACGGAGATTTGAGCAGATGGCGAGGAGAAATAATACCCATCAGAATAAGGAGTCTTGACTGCTGCTCGGGGTTGGGGTGCTGGGAACCGTTGCCGCTTCAATCTCCTCGTCAGTGACCCGATATGAGGCCTCAACTGCGAGCCGGTCAACGAGCTGATTCATGACATCGGTGGAATGGCCCTTCACCCAGGTGAAACGAACATTTCCTCGAGCCAACACATGGTCGATGAACGGTTCCCACAGATCTCTGTTGGCGACTGGCTGTCGTTGGCTGTTCTTCCAGCCCCGAGCGTGCCAGCCTTTCCACCACTGCTTCTCGAAACAGTTCACGACGTACGTTGAGTCACTTCGAATCTCAATGTGTTCGTCAGGGTGTGCTTTCACCGCTTCGAAGGCCGCCGTCAGCTCCATCCTTTGGTTCGTGGTTGCTGCATCGGAACCAGACCCAGACTCGGCTTCATTCACTGCCCAAGCCCACCCTCCTGGTCCGGGGTTTCCTCGACACGCACCATCGGTATAGATCACAAGCGACACCTGCTCAACCTAGCGCTCAGCTCCCAACTGACGCGCACGACGGAATACTCACAGGCCAACGAGGCCACGAGTCCAGCAGAGGGTTCCAGCGACAGGAAACTCGATGGTTTCACCCACATCATCCGTGCTCAACGCGTAGCTTGGTGACGATGCCAAATGACCAATTCATCCAACAGCTTCCAGACATTGACCCCACGGAGACTGCTGAATGGATTGATTCGCTGAAAGCAGTCGTTGAACATCGGGGGAAGGCTCGCGGAAGTTACTTGCTCTCCCTGTTGCTCAATGAGGGCGAGCTTCTCGGACTGCCCGGTCCGAAGTCGGTCAGTACGCCATACGTCAACACCATCCCAGTCGACGCGCAACCCTGGTTTCCGGGCGATGTTCAGTGCGAGCGCCGCATTCGCACGTTCATCCGTTGGAACGCTGTTGCAATGGTCGTCCGCGCGAACCACCATTCCGAAGGCATCGGCGGGCACCTTTCGACCTTCGCATCCTCGGCTGCGCTCTACGACGTGGGGTTCAACCACTTCTTCCGCGGCAAGGACAACGGGTCGCCCGGAGATCACATCTACTTCCAGGGCCATGCTGCTCCCGGAATCTACGCCCGAGCGTTCCTTGAGGGCCGCCTTTCTGAGGCGCAGCTCAACGGCTTTCGTCGCGAACTCGGCCCAGCCGGGCTCTCCAGCTACCCGCACCCGCGACTGATGCCCGATTTTTGGGAGTTTCCGACAGTCTCGATGGGACTCGGCCCAATCAACTCGATCTACCACGCCCGATTCAATCGATATCTCCACAACCGGAGAATTGATGCAACCGACGAGTCCCGGGTGTGGTGCTTCGTTGGTGACGGCGAGTGCGATGAGCCGGAGACCTTGGGAGCCATTTCGCTTGCCGGTCGAGAAAACCTTGGCAATCTGACGTGGGTGGTGAATTGCAACCTCCAGCGGCTCGACGGCCCGGTCCGCGGCAACGGCAAGATCAT